>CAIMOS010000113.1 GCA_903843135.1 uncultured Ignavibacteriales bacterium
ATAAACTTAATCACGTTTTTAAGGATCTGACGCTCTTTAAGCACCAGATAGAAGCTCTTGAGCTGGGAAGCAAAAAAGAGAATTTTATTGTCACATCAGGGACGGGTTCGGGTAAGTCATTAACATTCCTTGGCTCTATCTTCCACCACCTGTTCTCGAATCCTGAGCGCCCAAAAGGCATTTCTGCGATTATCGTATATCCGATGAACGCCCTTATAAATTCACAGTATCTTGAAATCGAAAAGTTCCAAACGAAGTATGAACAGAGCAGTGGAGAGCCGTTCGGAATTTCATATAAAAAATATACCGGCCAGGAGTCGAATGAAGAAAAAGAACAAGTTATAAGAGATAACCCTGATATTCTGCTCACAAACTATATGATGCTGGAACTAATTATGACCCGGCTTGGAGAATCTTCACTGAAAAAATCGATTGAAGATAATCTGCATTTCCTTGTTTTTGATGAGCTTCATACATATCGCGGAAGACAGGGATCAGATGTATCGATGCTGATCAGAAGGATTCATTCTCAGTGCAAAAATAAAGTTGTCACTATCGGCACATCAGCAACTATGGTGTCCGGAAATTCGGCGCTCGAGCAGAAGCAGAAAGTAGCAGAAGTCGCTCAAAAGATCTTCGGGCAGCCTTTTTCACCCGAACAGATTATCCGGGAAAAATTGGTGCGCTCCGTTAACAGCGAGGGCGTTAACATAGATCCCCGCTTACTGGCACACGAACTTAAGACGGGTTATAACGGCGATACAACAAGAGTTGAACTTCATTCGATGCTGCTTGGTAAATGGCTTGAAAATGAAATAGCCCTTGAAACAATTGACGGTGAACTGTCGCGCAGGAGACCGTTGATGTGGAACCAGATAGTCGATAAGTTAAAAGATACGACATCGCTAGAGTATAGTATTTGTGATGCCCGGCTTAAAGAATTTCTGATCCGCATCAATGAAGAAAATAATAAGGACCCAAAACCTGAGCCGGCGGTTCTGCCGTTCAAACTCCATCAGTTTATTTCCCAAACGGGAACCGTATATGTTACCCTTGAAAAACCGGATGAGAGAGCTATCCGGCTTGATCCGGCAGTTGTGCTTGTTGATGATAACGGCGACAGGAAACCATTGTTCCCGCTTGTTTTTAGCCGCATCTCCGGTGCAGAGTTTATTTGTGTCAACAAGGATATCTCGCTTCAAAAATTTCAGCCCAGGGAATTTAATCAGCGTATCGCGGAGGAAGATGAAGATAATCTTGAATCCGGCTATATCATATTTGATGACGGCGAGCCTGTTTGGGACGACAGCCAGATCGACAATTTGCCGGATACCTGGTTTAATTATAAGAAGAACGGTGAAAGGGAAATAAAGAAAGAATACCGCGATAAAATACCGGCTCACATCTCATTTGATGTTTCGGGGCAGTTTTCCGAAAATATAAATGAGTACGATAATACCGGCTGGTTTATGCCCGCCCCCCTATTGTTCGATCCCACATCCGGAACTTTCTACGACAGAAGAACCAGCGAAGGCACCAAATTATCAAAATTAGGAACGGAAGGCAGGAGCACTGCTACCACAGTCCTTTCATATTCTACTGTTAAATCACTTGCAGATGAAAAAGTTGACTACACAAAACAAAAGCTTCTCAGTTTTACTGACAACAGGCAGGATGCTTCGCTTCAGGCGGGACACTTTAATGATTTTTACCGTGTCGGAAGGCTTCGCTCTGCGGTATATAAAGCTCTTAAGCTTAGTGAAAATAGGACATTAGATCATACTACAATTGTTGAAAATGTATTTGAGGCGTTAGGGCTTAAACAGGAACAGTACGCAAAGTCACCGTCAGATCTGCCGTTCCAACGTGAAGAGAACGAGAACGCTCTCAAGACGCACCTTGAATACCGTCTCCTCTTTGACCTCAAAAAAGGGTGGCGGGTTACGCTGCCTAATCTGGAACAGTGCGGATTGCTGCTTATTGATTATAAGCATTTGATGGAAACCTGTAAGGTGGAATCTTTCTGGCAGCCTGTGGTGTTACTAGGAGAAATGACTCTGGAAGAAAGATATGATTTCCTCCTTCAAATACTTGATTATTTCCGTAAAAACTATGCGCTTACTTACTCAAAACTTGAGGTCGGAAAGATCAGAGAGAATACAAAGGCAATCAGGGAAGAGATTAAACCAGAGTGGGGCCTGGACGAAAACGAGGAAATAGAGATTCCGGTTTCACTTCGCGTTGAACCTCAAATTGCTTTTATTCCCAATTTGTATACAGAAAGTATCGGCATACAGAGTTACTTTGGAAAATATATCAAGTCTGTTGCTAAGGAAAGAAATATAAAGTTTGATAAACAAAGCTATAATGATTTTGTTCATCTGCTTCTCGATAAATTGGCCCAGGCAAAATATATTTCAGTCAGTGAAATTAAAAGCGATAAGCTGAACCAGAAAGTATACCGCCTTGAGGTTAAAACAATACTATGGAAATGCGGCGATGGCCGGACAATCCAACCGGATAAGATCAGGTTACGCAGTTATCGCGATAATAAACCGGTAATAAACAAATATTTCAGGGATTTTTATCAGCAGGATTTCACCCAGCTTAAGACCATCGAAGCCAGAGAGCACACTGCCCAGATAAAGAATGAGGAGAGGCAGGATCGTGAGGCAAAGTTCAGGAAAGGTGATATAAGCGTTCTATCCTGTTCACCGACTATGGAACTTGGCATTGATATCGCGAGCCTCAACATAGTGCATATGAGAAATGTTCCTCCAAGTCCTGCAAATTATGCTCAGCGCAGCGGCCGTGCCGGTAGAAGCGGGCAAGCAGCCCTGGTCTTAACCTTCTGTTCGACTTTTGCCCCTCACGACAGGCATTACTTTAACAGGCCGGATGAGATGGTTGCAGGTGTTGTGCGTCCTTCAAAAATTGATTTATTTAATGAAGAGCTAATAAGAACTCATTTGCACGCGATCTATCTGGCGGAAGCAGGAGTAAGTGAATTAGATCATTCAGTTGGCGACTTGCTTGACCTTGATAATATTGACGAACTTAAGCTCAGGCCAAAGATTGTAAATAACCTGAAATTTAGCGCGAGGAGCAAAGATGCGGTCCGTCAGGCGTTCCGGAAAGTAATTGAAGGGATTGAGCCGGATCTCAAAAAAACTTACTGGTACAAAGACGACTGGATCTCAAAAACAATTGATGAGGTTCCGCAGCAGTTTGACCTTGCACTCGACAGATGGCGCGATTTGTTCAGGGCCGCTGAGAGGCAGTTAATCCAGGCGCAGGAGATTATTAAAAATCCATATTATTCCAACACCTCGGAAGAAAAGAAAAACGCTTATAAATCGGAGCGAAACGCAAACCAGCAAAAAGACCAGCTGCTGAATAATGATAAATTGTCAAGCAGGAGTTACTCGGAGTTTTATCCTTACAGATATCTGGCTGCCGAAGGGTTCCTCCCAGGTTACAACTTCACACGACTGCCGATCAGGGCATTTATTCAAATCGGTGAAACCGGTGAATATATTTCAAGGCCGCGGTTCCTCGCTCTCCGCGAATTCGGCCCGAATAACGTTATCTACCACAATGGCGCCCGATATAAGATAAATCAGATCGTTCAGCAGGAGATGGACAAAAAACTTCATAATATTAAAATCAGTAAATCCACCGGTTATGCACTGATGGGTGAGGAATATGATCTGGAGTTTTGCCCGTTCTCGAACGAACACCTCAAAACAGACAATGATAAACACGTCTTCACATCCGTGCTTGAACTCTCAGAGAACAAGACGTACCGGATTGACCGCATTACCTGCGAAGAAGAAGAGCGCCTCACGATGGGTTACGATATAAAAACATTCTTTTCCATTGAAGGGCCCAAGGAAAGAACCGAAACCGTGGTTGTTAAAGACGGCAGGAATCAACTCCTTAAACTGGTTTACATACCTGCGGCAACGCTTATTAAATTAAATGCAAAGTGGAAAGTGCGCCGTGAACTCGGTTTCCTTTTGAATATCAAAACCGGTTTCTGGAAAACTGAAGCTGATCTCAGAAGGACTGAAGGTTTTTCTGACATTAAACGTGTATTGCTCTCTACAAAAGATACCGTGGATGCTATATATATCTATCCGCTTGAAGCTCTCGCGTTGAAGCCCGGTTCGGAGGAAGAATCCATAATCACATTTCAGTTCGCGTTAAAACGTGCTATTGAGAACATCTACCAGATAGAACAGAACGAGATCGGGGTTGAAATTATGGGTGAGAAAGAAGTGACGAACATTATGATTTATGAAGCGTCAGAAGGAAGCCTGGGAATCTTGTCCCAACTGGTTAAAGATAATTCTGAGTTCAAAAAAGTTATTGAAGAAGCTTATCGTATCTGCTACTTTGAAAACGGTATCGATACCAATCCGGAGGCAGGCCCGGCTACATACAACGATCTTCTGAGTTACTATAATCAGTATTATCACGCTAAGATAGACCGCTTTCTTATCAAAGATCCGCTTGAGAAATTAATGGTCTGCGAAATGGAAGCAAGGGGATATAACACGAAACTGAATTACGAAGAACAGTATGTTTATTTGTGCGAGCGCAGAGATAAAACTTCGTCCACTGAAGAAAAATTCCTTAAAATCTTATATGAGCGCGGATTGAAATTGCCCGATGAGGCGCAATTCAGCCCCACCCCTGACGTTTATGTGCGCCCTGACTTTTATTACAGACAGGAGCGCGCCTGCGTTTTTTGCGACGGCAAACCGCACGACAATACAAAAATCAAAGAAGAAGACATGATGAAACGCGAGGCCTTAAGAAATCTTGGCTATGATGTCATTGAGTATTACTATCTCGATTCTCCTGAAGAACTGGTGCAACGAAGAAGCGACATCTTCAGGAAAGTCAGATAATCTATGCAGAGGGAATATCAGCCCGGATCATTAGTACGATTAAGGAACCGCGATTGGGTGGTAATGCCATCGGCAGACAGGGACCTTCTGATGGTGAAACCGCTCGGAGGTACTGAAGACGAAACAACAGGGATTTATCTTCCCCTTCAGCTCGCGGATGAAACCCCCGTAATCACAGAGTTCCCGTATCCGGCGGTACGGGACATTGGTAATTTCTCATCAGCGAAAATATTGTACAACGCCACGCGCCTCTCATTCCGCAATGTTGCCGGCCCGTTCCGCAGTTTAGGAAAACTGTCTTTCCGGCCAAAGTCATATCAGCTGGTACCCTTGATAATGGCGCTTAAACAGGAGGTGGTCAGACTGCTGATAGCTGACGATGTCGGTGTCGGGAAGACTATAGAAGCGCTGATTATTGTAAGAGAACTTTTAGACAGAGGCGAAATTAAAAGTTTTGCGGTCGTCTGCCCGCCCCATCTTTGCGATCAATGGCAGAAAGAGATAAAAGATAAATTCTCTATGGATGCTGTTATCGTACGTTCCAGTACTGCCGCGCAGCTCGACAGGAAAATAAGAAGCGATGAAAGCATTTTTAAATCCTTCCCCTGTCAGGTGATTTCAATTGATTTTATCAAATCAGACAGTAAACGGAGTGTTTTCCTGAATGACTGTCTCGATTTGGTAATTGTTGATGAGGTGCATACCTGTTCTAATCCTTACGATAAAAATGTAAAGAACCAGCAGCGGTTTCATCTCGTTCACGATATTTCAAAACGCGACAAACAGAATCTTATACTCCTCACGGCTACACCGCACAGCGGTAAACAGGCGCAGTTCCAATCGCTTCTTGGTTTAATCAAAGAAGAATATTCACATATCGATCTTGTTTCTTCGGACCAGGCCACGCGAAGGAATGTCGCGAATAATTTGATAATCCGTCGGCGCGCGGATGTGATGAATTTTTATGAGGATACATCCTTCCCTGAACGTGAGCAGGGAGAGATTGCTTATGAGCTTTCGAACGAATACAAAAAAGTTTTCGATGACCTCTTAAAGTTCGCGCGCGGAATTGATCTCACGGATCAAAAGCTGACCGCGAGAAAAAAGTTCCAGTATTTCGCGATATTATCTCTATTCAGGGGTGTGATGTCGAGTCCGCTTGCGGGAATTGAAATGCTCGCCCGGAAAACGGCAAAAATACAGGCTGAGGAATCGGAGCAGCCGGAGAATGCAGTCGTCAATCCCGTTGCCGATACTGACGAAACAGATACGGATTCGCTCCCGTCGAATCTTCTCGAAAAAATAGATCTAAAGAACTCGGAAATTAACCTTTTGAACGATGTCAGCAACAGGCTCGAAGCGATAAAAGACAATAAGGCAGATACGGCGGTTAATACAGTCAGGCAATGGCTCAAAGAAGGATTTAATCCCGTAGTGTTCTGCAGGTTCATTCCTACAGCAAAATATCTCGGAGAGTTACTTAAGGATAAACTTCCGAATGATGTTGATATGCTGATCATCACCGGCGAAATGGTTGATGAAGAGCGCAAACAAAAGATCGATGAATTCGGCAGGTCAAAAAAGAAAAAAGTCCTCATTGCCACCGACTGCCTCAGCGAAGGAATCAACCTTCAGAAACATTTTAACGCAGTGCTCCATTATGACCTCGTCTGGAACCCCAATAAACTAGAACAAAGAGAGGGCCGCGTTGACCGTTATGGCCAGACCGCCACTACAGTTAAAACTTATCTTCTTTACGGAAAAGATAATCCGATTGATTCGGTTGTGCTGAATGTTTTGCTGCTTAAAGCGAGAGAGATACGCCGGCAGACTGGCATCTCAGTGCCTTTCCCCGAAGACAGCCAGAATATTTTAGACAGTCTTATAAACGCCGTCATTTTAAGCCCCGGCGCGGTCCAGCTTGGCACTCAGCTTTCCTTCGATTATGCCAAAGATGAAATTGACGCGAGGACTTCAGAGGTTACTAACGCCTATCAGGAAGCGGCTGAACGGAATAAAATTACAAGAAGCGTTTTCGCCCAGCACGCAATTAAGATAAACGAAATTGAACAGGACCTGAAACAATCCGATGATGCTATCGGTGATCCGGAATCTGTTAAAGGTTTTGTAATAGATGTAGTTACAAACCTTGGAGCGCAGATTAAAAAATATAAGGACGGTTATATCCTTTACACCACAAATCTTCCCGGAATCCTTAAACCCGTTTTCGATGAAGATGAAGTGTTTATCAGTTTTATCTCTCCCACACCGGAAGATTATGAGTACATCGGAAGGAACCATCCGTTTGTTGAACAGCTCTGTCAGTACGTTCTGAATAACGCGCTTAATTCAGCAGATACGGCGAAAACCGCTTCAAGGGCGGCAGTGATTCCGTCCGATATGGTAAAAGAAAAAACCACAATATTGCAGATGAGAGTCAGAAACATAATCTCCGATAAAAACATCGGGAAGGAGCTTGTGGCTGAGGAGATATTCGTATGGGGCTACAGAGGAAGCGCGGCTGACGGTAATATTATTCAGCATACCGAGGCGATGGAAATACTTGAAAAAGCCCAACCCGCCTCCGATCTTTCGCAACAACGGAAAACCGAGGCGTTTGAAAGGGAATCTTCTGATATACATAAACTTGATGATGTGCTCAGGAAAATTGTTGAGCACAGATCTCAGGAACTTATTGAGGCCCACGAACGCTTCAGGAAGCTTGTAAGCGGTGGCAGATATAAAATTGTTGAACCCGTTTTGCCTCCTGATATTCTTGGTATCTACGTTATTCTTCCGGTGGTTAAATGAAAACCGTCGCGATTAAAATAGAAGGCCAGATTCTTTCCCCGGAAGTACTCGACCGAATCGAATCAGGCGATATAAAAGGACAAACCTCCGCTGATTTTGGTTTTACTAAAAACGAAAAAGTTAAGGACCGCATTCAGCTTGCCTGGGCAGACGCCAAAGACCAGTGGAATATTTTCAGGCGCAGAACTGCCAACCTTAGCGAAACAGATTACGGCACCACGGAAACAAGAAAATACTGGATGAAGCCGTTCCTGGAAAACCTCGGTTATGTTCTCACCGATTCCAAAGCATCCGCAGTTATTAACGGCGACACATTCGCCATAAGCCACCGTGCTTCAAATCTTGGCGATTTCCCGGTGCATATTACCGGAATTAATGACAGCCTAGATAAACGCAGGGAAACGGGCGGCCTCCGCCTTTCGCCCCACGCGCTGTTGCAGGAATACCTTAACCGTACCGATGAATATTTGTATGGCCTCGTTACGAACGGATATCAGCTTCGGCTGCTAAGGGACTCCGGTAAACTTATTAAGCTTAGCTATCTTGAATTTGACCTTTTCAGGATGCTTGAGGACGATCTTTACGCGGAATTTTCGATTATGTACCGCCTCATACATTCTTCGCGGATGCCGAAACGCGAAGATGAAAACGAAACTTCACTTTTTGAAAATTATCACCAGGACTCTCTTGAAGCGGGTTCCCGTATCCGCGAGAAACTCAGCCAGGCAGTTGAGAAATCCATCCTTCTCATCGGCAATGGTTTTCTGAAGCATCCATCCAATACGGAACTGAGAGAGAGGCTTCTGAATAAATCACTGCCGGAAGAAGACTACTACAAATATCTGCTCCGCTTTATTTACCGCATCCTTTTCCTTCTTGTGATCGAAGAAAGAGACATAGTATATCCCGAAGAACTGCCGCAAGAAAAGAAAAAGCTGAGGGATATTTATTTCAATTACTACAGCGTCTCTCGCATCAGGGCGCTCTCGGAAAAATTCTTTCTGTTTGATGAAAACCTCGAAGACGCCTGGATATCCCTTCGCAATACTTTTAAGTTTTTCGGCAGCGAATTCCTTGCATCAAAGTTGGGGATATATCCCCTGAGCGGAGATCTATTTGATCCGGGCGGAATCGGGATACTCGAAAACTGTTCTCTTGATAATCATACACTGCTGAAATGCCTTAAGAACCTGAGCGAGTTCGAACATAAGTCAACAAAGAACGTTATCAAAGTAAACTATGCAGCGCTTAATGTTGAAGAATTCGGTTCCGTTTATGAAGGGCTTCTCGAAAAAGACCCTAAAGTAAATATTCAGGGGAACAGCCTCAGTTTCACTTTCGTGGCAGGAAGCGAAAGATCATCGTCCGGCTCTCACTATACTCCGGAAGAACTGGTTCAGCCGCTGATTAAGCATTCGCTGGATTATGTGATTGCGGACAGATTGGAAGTGGCGGGGAAAGTGGCGAGCGGGGAGTGGAGAGTGGTGAATGGAGAGTGGAGGGCGGAGAGCAGAGAGTGGAGAGCTGTGAATGGGGAGATTGAGATTGGAAATGTTAAATTAAATTTAAAAGAGGTGGTTTTTAATGCTTACTTATCGGGACCTGGAAGTCTGGAAAAGGGGAGTGGATATCTCGGAAAAAGTTTATCTGATGACCAAACAGTTTCCGAAAGAGGAATTGTTCGGGATGACTTCGCAGATGAGACGGGCAGCAGTATCGGTTCCGGCGAATCTGGCGGAAGGATGGGGACGGCAGACAACAAAGGAATTTCTCCAGTTTATAAGAACGGCAAACGGGAGTCTGAGAGAACTGGAGACAAACGCTTTGATAGCGCAGCGGGTAGGATTACTGATAAAAGCGGAAGCGGAGAATTTGCTGAACGAATGCTCGATATTAGGAAGGCAGATGATAGCATTGCAAAGAAAGTTAAAATCGAAGTTGAAATAGTTGAATGGTGGAACAGTTTAAAAGTATCCGCTCGCCGCTCACTGCTCTCTGCTCACCTTCTCCTTTCCATTAAAGTATGCGATGTAGCCTGCGGCAGCGGACATATACTTCTTTCCGCTTCCAGAAGAATTGCGCAGACTCTCGCAACCGTACGCACCGGCGAAGACCAGCCCTCCCCGGAGCCATACAGGAACGCGGTACGAGATGTTATTACAAACTGCATCTACGGCGTTGATAAGAATCCGCTCGCGGTGGAATTATGTAAAGTTGCATTGTGGCTCGAAGCGCATAATCCCGGTATGCCTCTTAATTTCTTAGATAACAAAATACGCTGCGGCGATTCGATAGTTGGGCTGGCACGGATTGAGGAACTGCAGAACGGAATCTCAGAAGAGGCGTTTAAGGCTATGCCCGGCGATGATAAAAAAACCTCCTCTGACCTGAAGAAGCTAAATAAAAACGAACGCAACAGCAGGAAGCAGATACTAACAACAGATACGCAGGAAATAGTAAACAACCTCAACAATATATCTGCTACATACAAAAATTTTAACTCCCTGCCGGATAAGACTGTTGAAGACATAAAAAATAAAAAGAAAAAATACGAAGAATTAAGAGGGCACGATTGGTTTAAGCTGCGGGAATTAGCTGATATGCAGGTTGCACAATTCTTTATCCCAAAAACGGAAAACGAGAAAGATTTTCTAACAACCGATGCCGATTATTTCCGCATCTACGCCGGGCATAAAAGCGAAGTGAACCTCAGGAAAATTTCAAAAGCTATGTCCGTAAGCGCGGAGAAGAAATTCTTCCATTGGTTCCTTGAATTCCCGGAAGTGATGCAGGAAGGCGGATTTGACTGCATACTTGGTAATCCGCCGTTTTTGGGCGGGCAGAGATTAAGCGGTACATTCGGAGATGATTTTCTCAACTGGGTAAAAACAGAGTTCGCGCCCGCGGGCAGCTGTGATCTCGTTACTTACTTCTTCAGGCGCATATACAAACTTCTCACGAAAGGCGGTTATCAGGCGCTTTTAGCCACAAATACTATCGCGCAGGGTGCGGCTCGCGAAGGAGGACTGGATGTTATTGCGGCTGATAACGGGACAATCAATTTTGCGATACGCTCCACTAAATGGCCTGGAGTGGCCGCGGTGGAAGTTGCGCTGGTTGCGATACATAATGGAAAGTTTGTTAAGAATTTTTATATTGGCAATAAAAAAGTTGATTATATAAGTCCCTATCTTGATGACGCCAAGATGCTTGGCAATCCTTATCCTCTTAAGCAGAATGAGGGGAAAAGTTTTCAGGGCTCCATCGTTCTGGGTAAAGGGTTTATTCTCACACCACAAGAAGCGCAGCGGCTGATAGTAAAGAACCCAAAAAACAAAGATGTCTTATTCCCATACCTTAATGGCGAAGACCTGAATACAAACTTCGATCAAAGTCCCTCGCGCTGGGTTGTCAATTTCTTTGACTGGGAGGAGGATTATTGCAGGAGAAACTATCCGGAGTGCTTTGAAATCGTTGAAAGGTTGGTTAAACCGGAAAGGACTATTAATAATGATAGAGTTGCCAGAGAAAAATGGTGGCAATTTCTTAGGCCAAGACCGGAATTATATAAAACCATTGCGGGGATGGATCGGGTGCTAGTTGTGGCTCAGGTTAGCAAAACGGTAGCTTTCGCGTTTACAGATACAAAACAAACGATATCCATGATGTGTATTGTCTTAGCATTTGAAAGTTTCAAGGATTTTAGTTTTCTACAGACCACCTTACATAAAGAATGGATTTATAAATATGGAAGTGCTTTGAAATCAGATATCAGATATACCCCCTCTGATGTATTCGAAAATTACCCTCTACCGTATACTTCAAATATGTCTCCAGATTTATTAAGTAACATAGGGGAGAAGTACTATCTCGAACGACTAATTTTTATGCGAAAGTATAAAATCGGGCTTACTAACATTTATAATCTTTTTCATCAATACAATTTGGATAGTATTAGTCATCTTTTACAAAGATTAAAATTAACAGGTAATATCGCGCAAATAATAGATGAATTACAAATAATACGAGTTCTACACCAAGAACTTGATAATATTGTACTGAAATCTTATGGCTGGGACGACATCAACCTCGCACACGATTTTTACGAAGTGGATTACCTTCCGGAGAATGACCGTGTACGGTACACGATATCACCAGAAGCGCGGAAAGAAGTGCTGAAACGGCTATTGGAACTAAACCACAAAATCCACGAAGAAGAAGAAAAAGCCGGCCTGTGGGACACCGGCAAACCCAAACGTCCCCGCACCAAAACGCCGGAGGGAGAGGGGTTGTTTGGATAAAGAGAAAAGGCTTACTACAATTATAATAATATAAGGTATAAAATGATTGATAATACGATTGAAGAAATGCAATCAAACATTATAAAAGGCGGTAATGGCAGTTGGCAGGACTTTATGCAAGTGTGTGAGAATGGGCACATATTGAATCCAAGCATTACAGCAACGCCCGATTTATGTAAAGACTACTGTTCAACCTGTGGAGGAAAAGCAATTACCAAGTGCGCCAACTGCGGGAATTTTATACCTGGTCAATGGCATTACACAGGACGCTATATACCTCCACCAACTCAGCCCGATGTTCCAACCCATTGTTCATTTTGTGGCAGCGCTTTCCCATGGGGAAATTTAATTAAAAAGGATATTGCCCCCCTAAAAGTGGAGGATGCCACTTCTACTTTAGAAGAACTATTTTCTAAATTTCATAGGGTCGCTCAACAATTATTAAAAAGACATAAGAATAGAGAAACAATAAGCATTAAAGATGAGTATGACGTACAGAATCTACTCCATGCATTATTACATCTTTATTTTGAAGATATCCGACCCGAGGAGTGGACCCCTAGTTATGCGGGAGGGTCCGCACGGATGGACTTTTTATTAAAAAACGAAAAGACCGTTGTAGAAGTAAAAATGACAAGAGATTCTCTTAAACACAAGGAAGTGGGGGAACAACTTATCATTGATATTGCAAAATATTCACGACATGCCGAATGTAAAACGCTCGTATGTTTTATATATGATCCATTACATAAAATTATGAATACATCAGGATTTATTAGAGATCTTGAACAGGCCTCCACAGTTAATATGAAGGTAAAAATATTTATCCAACCTACAATGTGACGTGAATGAAATTCTTTAGCTTGTTAATTTTTCCAAGATGTTCTTTATTTAATAAGATGGTTTTTATCAAATCACAATGCACAATTTCTTTGAATTAGTTAATTTATAGGTACTTGACCATGACAATAAGCCAACCAAACAATGAACTTTATCACCTTTCTTCGACATACGACAGCGCTGAGTACAAAAAGGAAAACGATGCTTTGAATAGATGGAGGTTCGCTGAAGATATATATTATCTGGCTGACAAAACGCCTAGCGAGTGGGCTGTCAGGATTGGGGTTTATGGTGGATGGGGTGGAGGGAAAACAACTGTATTGAATTATGTGGCAAGTATAGCAAGGTATCATGGCAATATAGTGTTGTGGTTCAATCCATGGCAGTATACCTCCGAAATTGAAATGTGGAATTCTTTTGTTGATGAGACATACAAAGAGTTAAAGTCGAATAAAATAAAGCTGAATAAAAAGGACATACTGAAATATAATGCGGATCGAGCTAAGAATATAATTTCCAAATATTCAAAAGTTATTGATGAATCAGGTAACACCATTAACCCAGCTATTGGGACGGCAACAACCATCTTAAATAGCTTTATCTCTGTCGTTAAAGCCAGAATACCATATTTGAAGGAGTATTTAAGGGGCAAGAGAATATTCGTTCTTGTTGATGATCTTGACAGAACAGATATTAAATTGGTCCCAAAAATTCTGTATGCATTAAATGAAATTCTGGATATTCCAAGTTTTACATTTATTTTAGCCTTTGACCCACTAATTATAAGCAAAGCTTTTAGGCATTATTATTCGGAAGATGAATTCGGTCAGGATTTTCTCGAAAAAATTATTGATTACCCCAGGTGGATTCCGGTGCCAGAGGAAAAGGACTTAAAAGAAATGTTTCAAAGAGAAGTGAAGAAGTCATTGAACTTTATCCATTTTGATCGATTCCAGTTGATTTTCCCTCTTCTTGATAAAAATCCTAGAAAAATAAAGCAATTATTACGAATGTTCATTGGATTTGAAAAGGAGTTAAATCGTTATAACGCTGATGAATTAAACTGGGAATTGCTTCTATTGTCCAATTTCTTTAGAATTAATTACCCCACACTATTTCTTCCGATTTTCACAAATGAAATTATTACTACAGCTTATTTACACGAGTTATATTTTGGCCTACCTCATAAAAGTGAAGACCAAGCGGCGGGTGTTGAAAAGGAGGAGCCTGATCATATTCGAGAAATGAAAATGATAATAAGCAAACATCATTTAACAGATAGGGAAGAAGAAATAATACTCTTAATTGATAAAATATTTAGGTATAAAAAGGATTATGATTATTCATACATCGTGAATTATGGCATGATAACTGATAGGCCGATAGTAATAACCACAAAAGAATTTAATTCAATAATAAAAGCTTATGAGGATTCCGGGAGTAAAACTGCGCTTCCAGACTTAATTAATAAATTCGTTACAAATACAGGCAATTACACAAATGAACAAAGAATATATAGTTTCTTTATTAAATGCGTAGAGGCGTTAAATTGGCTTTACAACGAAGCACATAAAACAAATTATTATGAGTATAGTCTTAAGTATAATATTCTTGCTCATCAAGTATTATCAATAATTCATGAAATATCTTTCAATTATAATGGATTTGCAGGCAATGGATGCATTCTTGATATAGAATCATTTATGAAATTATATGAATTATTCCGGTATTGGCATGGAGATAATAACGATGAGAAATTAAAGGAGATTAGAGATAAAGAGTTAAATATTATTAAGCAAATAGCAACTGAAACTTCTCTTAATACAAGTCAACTTATCGAAAGGTACGCCCCGTGGGAAGGCGGTAGAGGTTTAGATTACAATGCAAATACGAAAGCGTTTATCGCTTTGATAGATAAGATACTCGAAAACAGACTAGCCCAGGAGATTATTGGAAATATTTCAAAACCGAACTGGATTATTGGTTTATATGATCCGTCCCATAGAGCGTATGAATATTGCCTTCTAAGGAAGGAATCGGCTTTATGGGCGGACGAAAATAGGAACAAATTATTTATGCTGTTTGAATCGAATGAAATGAATGTAATAGAAAACGTTTGTGAACTGATTTTGATTCTGGGCAGGCTTTATTTGGATAATTCATCTTCGGGCAATATTGTTTATCGCGATAACTCGATTATAGCAGATAATGAAATAATTACTAAATTGTGGATATGTACAAATAGAGCGAAGGTTAATCCTCACCGGAAACAAATATTTGACCATATAAGGGGAAAGATAATCGAACAAATGAAGTACGATTTACCCGAAATATCGATTTAATTGATGGTGGATACAAAGGATAGGAAAATTAATACTAGTGGATAGATAACGACAATCTATTTAAAGAATACACGCAAATCAAATAATATATAACCACTAAACACTACTGGAGCCCTATATGGATCAAAGAAAACTAATACTAGAACGAGTTCTTGAGTTGTTGAATAAGCGGAAACAACATCTTGACGAACTTGATAATCTGCTGAGTCTGGGTGTCATAGTATTTGAAGACACTACAAATGTTACAAATGCAAGAAACATGTTAATGGAACACGAACAAGCTATTCAAAAACTAAATATTTATAATGACTTGGATTTCGAAAAATTAATTAAAATTTATTCTATTATGCTTGGATTAGTTTATGGAGTTTAAAACAAAACCTAAAATCCCGAATAATAGAACGAGTATCTATAGCGACTCTATTCAAATGAAATGGGCTTTTGATTAATATGGGGAGGTGATATGGATAATACAAGTCAAATGACAGTAAATAACCAAAATATAGTATGAGTATTCCTTAAGTGAATTGAACTGAATTTATCGATGTCGAGATTCTATAAACGAAGCAGGTGCTAAAAAGGGATTAGTTATGTTTTATGTAAACGATCCCTAAAAGGAGTATAATGGTGATTTATTCAATAATAGAAATGATTTAATTGAAGACTTATGCCTGATACAGCAGTAATATTTCAACGTAACGGTCACCTCGACTTTCTTAACGAGCGTGCTATCCTTCAACGTAAATTAGCGGCTTCGGGTTTTGAGCTAATACATAGGGCTGATAATGAGATTGAAGGACGATATGAGTTGTAGCGGAAACGGAAATCAGTAATATTTTTAATAGGTTCAGGCTTTGAATATACCACAAACAGCGAGGATGGTTTATGGTCGGGTATGAAAGGGAAAAGCTTATATGGTTTAAATACTTGAATGGCATAATACCAACTTAATGGGATTATGTTTCCGCGACTGGAAATACCGGGATTTGATAAACTAATCCTATCTGAGTGTGGCGTTTATAGTATTCGGAAAGCAATTGAATATGACAACACAACGTATTGCCAGCTAAATGCTAGATATAGGGGGATTATGGGATATCACAACCAATTAAAGTCTTTAATGATTCTTATAGAAAGAATGAAATGAAAGAGATATTATGGTTAAATAAAATCAACGCACCATCGGTGAAGTCATCATTTTGCGCTTATCTTGATATCTTAAATTATCGCCATAAAATGTTGATTGCGGATATAATGGAGGATTCAAACGATTTCCTTCGGGATTTGATTGAAATATCTCGAAAAAATGTTAATACCTTAAATAATCAAATACAATTGAAAATATGTAACGATAAAGTGGTGTTGGGTATTCCTGATTATAATGAGCTTGACACCTTTAATAAACATAATATTCGCAGAGTTTTTAAAGACATCGCAAGGTTCCAATTTCAAATAGTTCTATCGGGTTATATAATTAAAGGTGCTTTGAGTTATGGCGGACTATTTATAAACGATTCTTTAATATATGGGGATGCTTTGTTTTCATCAGCTGATTTGAGAAATGAGGCTATTTACCCTCGAATTATTTTATCAGAGGGAATGAAGAACAAGGTTATTAGATATTTGAATGCTTATGATGATGGCCCAGATGATTTTATTCCTCTAAGGGCATATATTTTGAGGGACGATACAGGTCGTTTTTTCATCAACTACCTAAGTTCTTCTTTAATAACAAGCTTAGACCCGCCAGACTATAGAGACTTGCATTATCATAAAACTGTGATAGATATATTGTGTAGGAGTCTTAAGAATGATGGATTGTACTTTGAAGAATTATCATGGGTAAAGCAGTATCATAACTACTTTATATCTTTTTGCTGTCCGTGTGCATATAAAAGTTTACTATTCGAGGATGTGGAGGAAACCAATTGTGAAAACATTGATATATTATGAAATGCTTCGGCTTACAGCACAAATATCACGCTTTTATGAGCTATCCACCCCGGGTTTATCAATGTCTTTACACAAAAAATATGGGAATCTGCTCCCTCATTCTATCTCTAGCATGGGGTATATAGCATTGGAATCATTAAAGAAAATGGGGGAATTAATGTATTTGGTTGAAAAAGTAGACGCGAAATAACCTTATTTGGGTACAAATATTACGGTTTGCTTCGGCGAGATGATGATCTATATGGTTAACTAAGAGAAAGAAAGAACTATGCCTTTTACTTCATATCTATTATCGAAGTTCGAAAATACACACGAAAACGTTTTCTTCAGGGATCTTTCCTCAGAACTCGAAAGAGCCTTCGGTAATGAGGCGGGCAACAGTGTGATGCTGGGTAATGTGAGCTGCAACGGTCACCAGATAGATGCCATCTTTATCCGCACCGGGCAAATTACCGTACTTGACTTCAAAGACTATTCAGGCACTCTCACTTTCGCCGAGAATAACCCTTGGAGGCTGACCGATACGAATAATAGACTTGTGTTTGTGCAAGGCGGCGCGCAAAACAGGAATCCGTTTCAGCAGGTAAGAGCATATCGGTTTACTCTCGCGGATTTTCTTGCGGCGCATTCACAAATGATCTTCACAGTTCCGCGGGAAGATATTGATTGGTTCCATACCGGATGCATCGTCCTTTTCCACCGTAACATTGAGTTTGACAATTCAACGATACCTCAGCAAATTCAAAGATGGTTCCAGGTATCCGACAGGGGACATGTTGTGAATGACCTCTCTGACAGGGTTTCACAGAAACTGGCTTTTACAGATAATGAAATCAGAGGGATATTAAATGTTTTTAATGTCCATGATAATAATCGACTTGACCATATCAACATAGAAGAACCTGTCACAAGAAGACCTGTCCATCCAAGCCGGCTGGCTTTAATTCAGCGGCTCCTTGCAGGAGGCGTACCATTATCTGAATACGAGAAATTGATCCATTACTACAGAACTTTAATCAGTGTAGAGCGGTATAAAGAACCGGAGGCGTCTGATATAACCCAATTACATTTTAATCCTCAATCCCCTCGGGAACAATGTCAAATTAATTTCAATGATGCTGTTAACTTTCATGACTTATGGTTAAGTAATCTTCAGGAGCATTTCCCAAAGAACCTTTTCATCGCGCTGAATCTGGTGATGGACGGAAGACAATTTCCATTGCTTCATACTGTACTTCTTGCTTCTGACATAGGAAATCAGAACAATATACAAGTTGATCTAAACACTCTGGATGTATATCCTAAAGTACTTGAAGAATTGGAACTTAGCGAGGATATAATTGAAGAAATCTCCGGCGGCGTTAGCGCGCGCGGTACTCTTGATGAAAAGTTAACCGTTCTATCTGAGATTCTCGGAACAGAAGTTACCATCGGCAGCAGCATTGTTATAGGCCTCAGTACCGAAAGCCTGTTCACTTCCCAATTAAATTCTGAGTTAGGCAAACTTGCAAGGTTCGGAGAGGCCGGGGTTCGCAATAATTTATTCAAAGATTTCCTTTTTAATAAGCAAACAGTTAATGCAGAGAAGTATGATATTCATCCGATGATTCAGATAACGGATCTGAATAAAAGCCAGAGGGATGCTGTAAGTAAATCATTTTCACAGCCAATCACAGTTATTACAGGCCCTCCGGGTACGGGCAAATCCCAGGTTGTACTCAACATTCTTGCAAATGCGATCGCCAGTGGAAAGAGCGTGCTTTTCGCCAGTAAGAATAACAAGGCGGTAGATACAGTAAAGGAGAGGTTTGACTCGATTGTAGGAGAGAATTATCTCATCCGGTTCGGATCAAGAGAGGAGATCGAATCAAATGCTAAACCGGCACTAAGAACAATTTTACAGATAAAAAATAATGGCGGTTATGCTTTTAATGAGGCAGAGTATTTGAATCTTCAGAGCCAGATCAGAACCAGGCGTGAGAGAATAAATAAAATTGAAGCCCTGCTTGACAGCATACCAGTCAAGGAGACGGAGTTAAATAAATATCGTGCGGACAAATTAAAGCTGGTGAGTGAACACGAGAACTGGAGATCGAAACTTGATCTGGTAACGGTGAATCTTTTCCAGACTCAGGGACTACGAGTTAAAGCTGATACAACACGAATATCTTACTATATCAATAAAATAGACAAATGGAATTCGGGCTGGTTAAATAGATTGTTCTTCCGTATTTTATCAGAAAAGGAGTTGGTCGGTGCACTCGAGCAGTTTTCTAATGACGAGGCAAAACCGATTAAAGATCTCATTACCGAAATCGCGCCATGGGCAGTAACAAACGATAATATTCTTATCTCAGCGAAGCGGCATCTGGAATATCTGAAAGAATTGAAGAATAAAGAATCGGAGTGCTACAATAAACAGGCTAATCATAATAAGGCGATTAAGGAACTTGATTCCAAAATCAGTTCTCTCGAAAATGAATTAAGCCGCTTGAATAACGATAAACCAAATCTCGAAGCAGAACTTAATCAGCTTCTGAACGGGTTTGCGGATACGGGCATAGTATACCTGCGAATGGCAATAAAAAAGAAACTATCAGTTCTTGACACCACTAACCTTCAGTCTTTCATTAATTCATTACCGGCAAATAATATTTGGATGGACGAAGATGTTGCTGTGTTTACAAGGGTAACCACCAGATTTCTCAACGATTTCAACGCGATTTGCGTTACGAGTCTCTCCGCAAAGAATAATGTACCACTCTCAAGCGCTCTCTTTGATCTGCTTGTGATTGATGAAGCCTCCCAATGCGATATAGCTTCGGCCCTGCCGCTTATTTACCGGGCAAAAAAGGTCGCAATAATAGGTGATCCGCTTCAGTTGAAGCATATAACCTCCGTGGCAGATTATGAAGAAGAGTACCTGGCTGAACGTTTGAACTTACAGTCATTCCAGTTGAAGTATTACGAAAAGTCCCTGTATGATTACGGTTTCGGACTGGCTGTAAAATCTAATCTGGGCACATCATTTCTTGATGAGCATTACCGCAGCCACAGTCAGATTATAGGTTTCTCAAACACGCATTTCTATGAGCGACGCCTTGGCCAGACAATGACAATCCGGACAAGGGACGAGGATTTTATGTTTGGTAATCCGGGAATTAACTGGATTAATGTGCGGGGCGAAATGCATCAAGAGAGGAATATAAATCAGCTGGAGATTAATAGATGTATTCACATCGCAAATTCATTAAAAGTTCAATTCCCGAATGCCAGTATCGGAATAGTAACACCGTTCCGGGATCAATACAGGGCAATATTTAATCTATTACAGCAGCAACTGCGCGGGAACGTAAAAGTGGACACTGTTCACAAATATCAGGGTGATGAAAAAGATATCATAATATTCAGCTTGGTTGTTGCCGAAGGTGTACGTCCGGGGAAATCAGCATTTATTAACAGGAACGATTACCTTATCAATGTTGCAATAACACGTGCCAGAAGCGCGCTATACATTGTCGGCGACCATAATTACTGTCGAAACTTGAGATACGGTTACTCGCACACTCCGTTGTCGGCATTAGCTTATTATGTGGAAGGGTTGAAGAAAGTGGTTAATTGAAATTTGGAATTATTCATTCTTTACAAAAATTCGGATGTTTTGACACAAACATAATGGAAGGAACCAAATAACTGTTGAATGAAAGTCATTTTTGGCTGAATTTCCTTGGTGGCTGAAAGTAACCAAATACCTGAGTTTTGTAAAATTAACATTTTCGGTCGTGCCCATTTTTTGCCCAAAGGGGTTGGGAAGGGTTAGTTTTTATGGGATTTATGGTAAGTAAATATGCAAAAAAGCCTCAAAAACAGCGTTTATTAACTGCAATTGAGGCTTAATTTTGTGCGCGGAGAGTCAGGGATTCGAACCCCGGATACCCTTGCGGGTATAACGGTTTTCAAGACCGCCGCATTCAACCACTCTGCCAACTCTCCGTAAAGGTCATTTTCCCCATTTTTTCAGTTTTCTAATCTTAAAAAACTGAGATTTCAAAGATAAGAATTTCTGTTTTATTTGCCAAGTATGGCGGTTTTTTTAGGAGGGCCGGGTTAACCCCACTCACCCGGCTCAAATTTCATCCGGCAGCCGGAGTGAATTTCTGATTACAGACGGATTAATTTCTTATTTTTAGCAGTATCCAGATATTAATTCAGTGGCACCAATGATAAATCAAATTCCTTTCTATGGTTTCAATCCCGGAACGAAAAATTCCGGGCTGACTACGAAAGAAACATCGGTCCTGGTTATTATAATTTTTGTGACCGCTCTTCTGGGCGTCGTGTTTCCGCTTACTGATGCCGCGGCTATAGATAATATTTTCGAGAGGCTTATAATCTCGGGGACTGTTCTGCTTATCTACGCGCTCTCTCATTTTTTCCCTCCCGTTACTTCCAGGATTAAAATCATATACCTGGTTATAGTTTACGGTGTTACGTTATGGAGTGTCTTCGCGCTTTTTATAAACAGTTTTTCTTCGACATATCTTATCGGCCTGCTTCTTATCTATTTACCTGTTGCGCTGAGTTTTGAAAAAACCAAACCGTTTTTGGCTTATGTGACCGTTACGGCGGCGATTTCAGCAGGGGGAGCCTATAAGGTTGATTTTCCTAAGATCAACCCGGACCTGATACTCGCGGTTTTTGTGATGTTTCCGCTGATAGTGTATCTCTTTATCGGCCCGGGCAGGATTAAAAGCATCTCTTTCGGCGGAAGAGTGAAGATTGTTAATACAATGTTCAGCGATTTTACAGATGCCATATTTTTGCTAGACCCGGTGACTGGAGTGATTATAGACTGCAACAAAGAAGCGGTTGAACTTCTGCAGGCAGATGATAAAAAACAAATACTCAACAGAGGGCTTCATTCGTTTTTAGAAGAAAATGGGGATGATCCGTCATTCTTAAAAAAGACAATGGAGCAAAATATATTTGAGAATGCTGGTAAGGAAAGGGAGTTCCGCACATTCAAACATCATACGTTTTGGGGGAACATAGCCCTTAAAGAAGTGGTGCTGGAAGATAATCCATACATACTTCTGCGCCTTGCGAATGTATCTAAACGGCGTATGCTTGATGAAGCCCTTCAGTCGAGCGAAGAGCGTTTCAGAGCGCTGATCGAAAATAATTATGATGTGGTAATAGTCAGCAGTATCGAGGGGAAGATCCTATACTCCAGCCCGTCAATAACCAGGTGCCTGGGTTATTCCAAATATGAGAATTTAAGTTCAGGCATTTTTGATTTTATACATCCTGATGAAAGGAACCTGGCAGAAGATCTTTTTGCGAAACTGGTAGCGCGTGAGCAGGAAACCGCATTTTTTACGGTAAGGTTCAGGCACAAGAAGGGGGAGTATAAATGGCTGGAAGTAACAGCGTCAAATGAAGTTGACGTTAAGGCGGTTGGCGGAATCGTAATGAATTTTACTGATGTGTCTGAACGTAAGAACGCGGAAGCCAGCCTTATGATGTCGGAAGACAGATATCAGTTTCTTTTTGAGCATTCGCCGGTCGCGATAATAAAGTATGACCTTAATTTTAACGCATTGCAGTTCAACGGGAAACTCACGGAGGTGCTTCACATCCGCCGGGAATCGGGGCCGGGATTTAAATTGCGCGGTATTGTTGATGATGAATTAATCGGGATCCTGGGAGGAGTTTTCAACGGAGATGATATTAATACGGAAGCGCCGTATACTAATCCCGCAACAGGGCAAAGCTACTATCTGCAAATTATTTCAACACCTGTTGCTTCTCAGAATAATAAAATAACAGGCGGAATAGCCATCATCGAAGATATCACCATAAGGAAAAATGCGGAACTTGAGATCATCAGTTCGAAAGAGAAAGCGGAAGAGGCGAACAGATTAAAATCAACTTTTCTGGCTAATATGAGTCACGAACTGCGAACGCCTATGAACAGTATTCTTGGATACACTCAGATACTGAGGGACGATATTAAAGATCCGCAGACAAAGAAGATGATTGAGCAGGTGCTCAGGTCCGGACTAAGGCTAATGAGCACCCTTAACTCCATTCTCGAACTTTCGCTTCTTGAAACAGGCGATGTGCAGCTTAATATTAAGCATATCGATTTTGTAAAATATACCGAGTACATTGTTAAAAAGTATAAATTCCTGGCGGAGGAAAAGAAGCTTGATTTCATAATTAAATCATTCGATGAAGAAGTGGTGGTAGCGATTGATGAAAAAATGTATAACCAGGCAATCAGCAATATTATGGATAACGCGATAAAATTTACGGAGAGCGGACGCATTGAAGTTGAATTAAGCCATACATCCGGACAGGCATTTATCCGCGTGCGCGATACAGGTTTAGGAATTGCCAGGCAGAACCAAAGTATAATTTTCGAGGAATTCCGGCAGGTCAGCGAAGGATACAGCAGAAGATATGAAGGTAACGGACTTGGATTGCCTCTTGTAAAGAAAATAGTTGAGATAATGGATGGAACAGTGGAGGTTGAAAGTGAAACAGGTATGGGGGCTGTGTTTACCATTACTCTGCCGGTGATTAAAAAGAATTTTATTGAATCGATTAAGCGGCCGGTTGAGCGGGAAATATTTGATATGTCCAAAGCAGTTACGGACAATGTATTGCCCGAGATTCTTGTTGTGGAAGATAATCCGGTGAATGTTGAGGTGGTAATTATGTTCCTCAATAATCTGTGCAGCGTTGATTTCGCGAATAACGCTGAAGAGGCCCTTAAGAAAGCAAAAAAGAAGAAATACGCAATTGTGCTTATGGATATCAATCTTGGGGAGGATGTAAGCGGTATTGATGTCGCGCGAGAAATTAAAAAACGCAGAGAGTACGCTAATGTTCCGATGGTTGCATTAACCGGATATGCGCTGGCGGGGGACAGGGAAAAGCTGCTTGATGAAGGATTTACGGATTACCTTGCGAAACCGATCATTAAAAATGAACTCCGGGAACGTATTGCATCGCTTTTGAAGAAACTGGGATACACAATCTC
>CAIMOS010000114.1 GCA_903843135.1 uncultured Ignavibacteriales bacterium
AGAAAAATGATGAACTTCATCTATCCTCGCAATAATTAAACAATAAATTTAACAATACCTGAAGAAATAACCATTAGCAGCAGATATATTCCCTGAATCAAAATCCTGTTAGGTGCGGTCCCGGTTCATCGGAAATTCTGGTGGCAAATTTTGAGTTAAATCGGAAAAATCTCCCCATCCGAATGCCGGAAATCGTTGAAACGATTTCCTCCAAAAAATCAATGGGCGGGGAACAAGAAAGATTCAAAAGAACATTCTTTGGGGGCTATTCGGAGGAAGAACTGAACCTATTATTCGGGTACGTGAACCAGGAAAAAATCTTTTGCGGTTTTACCGATCTGAATTGCTTCCTCAACCGACATATGCATACCGTCATCCGGTTCTCCTTCTTCAAGCCCGGCTTCGAGTATAGCGAGATCGGAATTTTTAGCCATTTGAACAAGGGGCTCACACCGGGCTGTATCACCGCCGTAGCATATACTGCTGCCGTCATAAATAAATTTATAACCAAGCGCCGGGACCTGTTTCTGTTTGCTGTGTAGTTCCACATATTCCTTATGCAGCACTGGGAACGGTTTGACTTTTACGTTTTTTGCGGAAAGCTCCCTGTTGTTGCTGATCTTTTTTAAGTGAATCTTATAGGAGATGCTTTTTGAATAAACGCTGAGGAATGCGCGATGTATCGATTCGATCTCCACACAGCCTTCGGGGTAGTATATATTAACCGGGGTAAGTTTATGCACAACACGCCAATACGTAAGAAGCGACCAGATACCGCCGACGTGATCGTGGTGGCCGTGAGTGACAAAGATATTCGAGACGGAAAGCATCTGACCGGATGTAAGTTCCTTATTAATATCCCTTAATATCCCGTCGCCCGGATCAACCAGGAAAAGATTATCTCCGGCAGAGATAAGGATGCCTGTAGCGATTTTCGGAATGGAGCAGAATATCTTTATTCCGAGTTTACCTTTTCTCCATTCGATCGGGTATTTAGTGATTAAATTTTGTTTTGGCATACCGCATTAACGAATAATAATTTGCGCGACAATTCCGCCGATTGTGAACGCACCAACCCAGGTAGCACCCCAGATGATCAGTCCCTGTTTAAGGCCTCTCTCTTTAAGCATAACCATAAGCGCCGCGATGCACGGAACAAAGAGGGTAATAGTTATAATGGCAACAGTTATCTGCATCGGAGAAAGCGCCATTTCAAAAAGCCCTGCTGAACCGAAATCTCTTCTTACGATACCCATAACAAACGCGGTAGAGGCTTCTTTCGGCAGTTTCAGCCAGTGTGTAGTAATCGGCGCCAGTAAATCCTGGAACACGACGAGCAATCCCGTAACATCAAATATTCCGATAAGCAATGCTCCCACGAAAAACCAAACCGCGGCTTCCTGCATAAAACCCAGTGTTCGGTAGTAAGTTTTTTTCAGTACGTTGCCCGCTTTGGGTATCTGCATCATAGGGAGGTCAAGCAGCAGCGGGGAATAGGTGCCCTTCATCAGGTAATTAAGCGCTGTAGAGAGACCGACGAGCACCGATAAAATCACGAACGCGTAAATCATAAAAGGGACCAATCCTGCAGAAGTCATAAGGACGGAGATTACCGCGAGCTGCGCCGAACAGGGAATAACGAACTGAAGAATTGCGGTTGCAATAGTTTTTTCCCGTTCATTTCCGAGGATCCTTGTGGTGATCGTTGCCATCGTAACGCATCCGAAACCGAGAATTATCGGAATGATTGCTTTACCGTTTAACCCGATCCGGTTGAGGCTCCTGTCCATCATTGTGGCGAGTCTGGGAAGGTATCCGCTGTCTTCAAGGAATGCCATCGCCAGATAGAACGCAAGAACGAGAGGGAGAAGCAGGAAGAGCAGATAAGTAATTGTCATACTGATGATACCGAAATCGCCGAATAATAAACGGTAAACCGGATTAGAAAAACTGAAAGAAATCTGGTAATCCTTATCTCTGTAATAGTCCTTGTATTCCTTATAGAGTTGCTGATCGGCCAGCAAATTCTCTTTGAAAATGAATGTCCTCTTCTCGATTGCCTTTCCTTCATCGTTCAGGATTTCTGCGCTGATCTCGGAAGGGGTAAACTCTGCAACATAGTTCTTGAGGTTGTATTCAAAAATTTTATGGCCTATCTCTCCTTCGGTAAATGCTACAAGCTGCTGAGAAACCAGGTCGCCAATAAACAGATACATCATAGAAAGGACAGCGATCAGCACAAATACTCCTGAAACGGGGCCAATGGATAATCTTCCGAGAAGATTGAAGAATTTCCCTTTTGATGAATCCTCATATTCAATATTGCTTACCAGTTCATTAACGCTGTTTCGCCGCTGGATGTAGATGATCTCTCTCTCATCGAAAGAAATGACCGGAAGATTGTATTTGTCAGACACCAACTGATCTCCTTCGGCGTAAAGCAGAAGTTCCGGCTCAGGAATTGAGGCAAGCGATTCCTTATTTCGCATACTGCTGAGGTCGGCCAATTTTTTGCCATATCGGGCCTGCTCGATTGCGAAATCCAGTTTGTCAAAACCGTATTTTTCAACAGCGGAGCAGGGGATAACCTCAACCCCGAGAAAAGCAGAAAGTTTATCATAATCAATTTTGAGTTTTCTTGCTTTAACCTGATCAGTGAAATTAAGAAGGACAGTTACTTTCTTCCCTAAATCGATCAGTTGCTGCGTAAGGAAAAGATCACGGTCGAGGTAAAGCGAGTTTACTACGTTCAGAACGATATCGGCTTCAAGAATGATTTCCCTTGCCACAGTTTCTTCTTCATTGTACGAGGAGACACCATAAATCCCCGGTGTGTCGTACACTTCATATTTATGCTTATAATCTGCTTTTGTAATCGAGACGGTTGTTCCGGGGAAGTTGGATACATCCACGTATCCGCCCGAAAGTTCATTGAAGAAAATAGATTTCCCTACATTAGCATTACCGGCCAGGACGACCTTCAATTTCTTATTGTCTGATTTGGTTTTTTCCGTAAGTTCAGCTTCGGTTGAATTCTGTGAGGACAAAAAGGATCTCCGGCGGTTTAAGAATGATTGGAATATAAAATTTCGCGGGCGATGTCAAATCCGATCGCGATCTCCTGGCGGTTCTTTCTAATCACAACAGTGCCGCCCGGCAGCCTTTCAAGACATAACACAATATCACCCTCAGTAATTCCGAAACGTATCAGTTGGATCCTTGTCAGTCCTTTGGGGAGAGATAAGATCTTCAGGAACTTACCTTTTTTGGCTTTATCAAGAGTCTTATTTCCCACTGTGGTACGGACACTCTTTCTTGTTCTTGCATTTGACGAAAATATTGAATGAATACGAAGAGGACTCATAACCGAGGGCATCGCAAATTTCCTGTTGTATATTATTTACTTTATCATTTGTGAACTCCACGATCCTTCCGCAATCAAGACAAATCAGGTGATCGTGGAACTTGCGCCTGTAATTGCTTTCATAGCGGTTCATATTGTCGCCGAAATTTCGCTGCGAAAGGAGGTTGCATTGTGTAAGGAGTTCGAGAGTATTGTAGACAGTTGCTCTTGAGACGCGCGACTTGTTGTTCTTCATAGAGATGAAGAGTTCGTCAGTCGAAAAATGACCGTCGAATTCCAGGGCTGCGTCAAGTATTTCAAAGCGTTCAGGTGTTATCCTGTTCTTACCCTGGCGGAGAAATTCGCGGAAAATATCTGAAGCTTTTTGGTTTTTTGGCATCTGTTTTAAGAATTACTGCCTAAATTTAGCAATAATCCTTAATTATATCAAGTCTAAATAAGGATAATTGAAGATATTTTGGGGGAATTAATTATGCCTGTGATTTCAAGGCGGAGTTCATTAAAAAGTATGATCTGGAAGTATCAGAGAGAATGAGAGATTTGAAGGGATAGAAATTTTTTAGAGTTTTGAAGTCCCGGTTCAAACGGCTGTTCCAATGCCCGCGTGAGATAGCGGTATTTTATAGAAATATCTATTCCAAAAGATGTTTCGACTGATCCGACAATGAATATCTCAGCGCCTTTACCGTAAAGTTTCTGCAGATCAAGTAAATCACCCGCGCCTCGCTCAATAGTATAGATTCCGGAGCTATAGGAATCTGTTTCGAAAAAGGTAAACCGGCCGGTTAAGTCTATTCCGAACGGGAAACGGGCTGTTATTTCATTAAAGAACATTATTCCTTTTTCAGCGGATTTGCCAGCAGGGGAAGCGCGCAGATAAGCGGCCATAATTTTCCATTTCATATTTCTCAGGCGGGTTGTAATACCTGAACGAAACTCGATGATACGCGCTATTTTGATCCCGATCGATTCTTCTGCTGATAATTCTTCTTTCTCCTTAAACTTAATCCTGCTCGACAATTCCTCAGCGAAGGCAGTCCTGATTGAATGCGCGATCAAAAGATCGTTTCCGTGTAGTTCATATCCCGGAAATCCGGATGTTTCAAAAAAATAGTAATCATAGTAACCGGATATTTTGCCGTAAATGCCCTGAGCAGAGATCCCTGTATAAATTCCTCTCTCGGCATAAGGGGAAGAGGACTCACCAAACGGCGTGGATTTATAAGTGATGAAACCGGGGGAGTAGTTCCGGATTGAGAGGGTGGCTCTGGTTTTATTTTTGAAGTCAAACCAGGAACTTGCGATGAATGACCTGTCTCCATTTTCTTTTATAGCGTATTCGTAATCGGCAAATAAATTATTAAGGGAGACGGTATTCGAGATTGAGACATAACGATTATCTTGATCAAGACCACCCGAAAAGCTTTCGGCAAAATCTTTATTGTAGCCGGAGTTCAGAACCAAAATATCTCCCCATATATGATCGGTCAGCCGGTATCTCATTATTACACCGAGATCATAATTTCGGACATTATTCTTTCTTTTAATATCGCGCTCGGTGATGAAGTAGCCCGATTCATTGAATGAAGTCATTTGGGAGTTGCTGTCAAGAATTGCGCTTCTGAAATTGTAAGACGCGAATAAATTCAACTGCATCCGGGAGCTTAATGAGAATCCGGTTGCTATTCCACGCAGAGCAGAGTATTCATTACTGCTTGTGTTCGGGCGAATTGATGTTTCTGACTCGAGCGATGCTGCGGGATCGATTCCTTTTCTGTTGTAGTAATTCATTCCCATCACCAATCCTTTGGCAAAATTCATACGATAATCACCGATAATAATACCGTTTATAAAACCAGACTCGCGAAAGTAAATGGAAGCTGAGTAATAATCCATATAGTTTCGCTCATAAGGATCCTTTTCCTGAATGAGATTAAAACCGTAATTCTCAGAATTAAGAGACATTCTGCTGAACAATTTGTGAGGGGAACTGCCGGGGGATGGTTTATGAATTTCACTGTTTTTGTATCTCAATACGCTCTTTAAACGTGTTTGCGGAGAGTATGCCGGAAATTTAAATGCGGATTTCATTAAGACTTGATCCGTTGTAAAGTACTCTCTGAACTTTGAGGGAATTGAACCCGCCTGGTCAAGAATCTGATTTATTTCATCGATCGAAAAGATCCAACCTGTCCTGTTTCTGTAATTTAAAATTGATTGCGCTGTTAAAGAGTCAATCCCGGGGACAGTCATAAGTTCATCAAACCCTGCTGTATTAATATCAAGTTTAATTGTCGTTACTCTGAAGATCAGATCCTCAATTACATATTCATTCGATACCGCTTCTTCATCAAGAATGGAAGGGATTTCTGTATTTGAAGAATCCTGAGTGAAGAAAACATTGGCGGAAGAGTGACTGCAGAAAGCAGTAAAAAGGAATAGTGTAACTACAAGTATGAACCGGGGCCGGTCAGAAGAATTTGATAACATCAGGTACCGCTAATCCGACTATGTGGGTAGAACCAAGATACTTGTGGTGTGCGTACGAATAGTCGAAACTGATACCCGAAAATAATATACTCCCGCCAATTGAAAATTCGCCGTTTGAACGGCTGTAACCATTGCGGAGGACAATATTCTGATGGGGTTCATAACTCCATCCGACTCTCAGGTCCGGAGCAAAAGTTTCTTCTGCTTCAAGCAGGGCGTGCAATTTGAGTCCTTCAAACGGTTTTAATGATATACCTGTCCGGAAAACCTTTGGGACGGAATTCTCAGAACCGGAATATTCTGAACCGAGAAGATTAATGCCGCTGAAAGAAGCATTTATATAATCATTGATAATTACAATACCTCCAAGATCTAATCGAAACGCAGTTGAGTTTCCGTATCTTTCAATATGAAGGTTTTGCGCAGTTATACTTGCCCCCACAATGAGATTGTCCATTGCATTCAATGATACATTTGCCGTGGCGTAAGTCTCATTATAGAGTTTAAAACCGTAGTTATAAATTCCCGCGCATATATTAAATCCGTCTATAGGATAAAGTCCGGTCAGACCGAACTGCCGCAACTCAGAAAGTCCGTAGGGCGAAGGAGAGTAATATGTGGCAACCTGGGCAGTTTGGAACATTTTTGATGCAGCAGGGTTATAATAGGCAGTAAAAAGATCAGACGGGCTGGAAATGTCCGAAAAACTGACAGCGGACTGTTTCACCCCGGGTTTTATCTGCGCATTTATCAGGAACGGACACAGAATAAAAACCAATATGATGAGCAACGAATTAAATATTGGCCTTTGTAACAATTTATTTTATTGATATTTTTTAGATAGTACTAAAATAGGTTTCAAAACATTATGAAAAAAATATTATCAATAGTTTTTATCCTCTATACCGCGCTGGCAGCCCAGGAGCTGCAGGCGACGGTGACTTTAAATTACCAGAACTTACCTGTTGCAAATAAGGAGAGCCTGGTAAACTTAGAGAATGAGATTGAAACTTATCTTAATACAACCCGCTTCACCGGGTCTGACTGGAAGTACAATTACAAAATAAAGTGTGATTTTAACATCTCGATCATATCAGCCTCTGATGAGGTTAATTATTCTGCGCAGGCAGTCATCGTAAGCCAGCGACAGATATACAAGTCCTCAAATATTTCTCCAATGCTAAGGATTTTTGATAACAACTGGATGTTCACTTATGAGAAAAATCAGCCTCTTTATTTTAACCCCCTGACGTTTAATTCAATCGCAAGTTTCCTGGATTATTACGCGTACGTGATAATCGGGATGGAACAGGATTCCTGGGAGAAATTCGCCGGCTCGGTCTATTTTAACAAGGCGTTTGATATTGTGAACCTTGGTTCCGGCACACGGTTTTCAAAAGGATGGGAATCAACCAGCGGTAATTACAACCGCAAAGATCTGATGGAAAACCTGTTAAGTGAAAAATTCAGGACAGTCAGGGAAGCTTTTTCAGACTATCACTACGGGATAGACCAGGCACAGAAGAACCGGGCCGCCGGACAAAAGAAGATTGTGGGATTCATTAAGACTTTAAAAAGCCTGGAATCTAAACTTGATATAAGAAGTATACTGATTAAAACAATATTTGACGCTAAGAACGGCGAGATCGTTGACTATCTGAGAGATTACCCGGACAAAGAGATTTTTAAGATTCTTAAATCAATTGATCCGCCCCACGCGTCGAAGTATGAAGAATTATTGGGCGATTAAATAATTATTTGAATTCAATTTTTTTGATGCTGTCCGATTCAGTGATCGAACGGATAACATCTATACCTTCGATCAACTCTCCCCATACTGTGTATCTGCCGTTGAGATGGGGAAAGTCCTTCTGCATAAAGAACCATTGTGATCCTTCCGTATCAGGGCCGTTGCTTGCAATTCCCGCGGTTCCTTCATTAAAAGGTAAATAGGAAAATTCCGAAACAATCTGATAGCCGGGCCCGTACCATCCGGTATTTGCCGTGTCGCCGGACTGAATCACAAATCCGGGAACAACGCGATGGAATGTGACGCCATTATAAAATCCTTTTTGGGAGAGATAGATAAAGTTGCCGACTGTCAAAGGGGCAAACTCCGGTAGCAGCCTGAATTTTATAGTCCCCTTAGTAGTAATCATTTCGGCTTCTTTGAAACTGAAACTTTTTGAAAGCAATTCATCAAATAGCGCAGTTTGTTTGATTCGTGGCGCGCGCATCCCCGGTTTGCGCGGCAAAACGCCTTCGAGGGTTGTCACTTTTGAGGCGCTGATCAGTGATTCGGCACGCAGTTTATATTCTTTCCCTGCGATTTCCAATACGCGCAATATATTCGGATAAGCAACCGATGTTTCATAATCATCTTTTTTATCACCAATAAATATCAATAGCCCTTCACCAAGACCACGAGCATTCTCAAGGACAAATTGAGTATCAATATTTTCGCATAAAGTTGCCAGGGCAGCAGGGGAAACTTTCGCGGAGAAATTCCCGAGAAGCAGAGAGTCGTAATTCAATATGCTTTTCCATTGTGATCTTTTTGAAGCTATTGAGAGAGCAATCTCTATTTCCGAGGCCGCGCCGGAATTATTGATATTACGGAGTAAGGCACTTAGTTCGTCGCGGTTGGTCCGATCAGAAACGCTGAACGAGCGGAAATAGTATTTAGGAAGAATATTCTCACGGAACTTTTTCCGCAGGGTCACTACACTGTCGGGGAACAATGAACAAAGACTTACGAACAAATATCCTTTGACCTGCTCGTGAATATCAGGAGTTGTAATTATTCTTTTAAGCCTGTGAAAAAGAAAGTCCCTGTGTTCCGGATTATCAGGTTTTAGATCAGAGATTGCAGTTGCAACCGAGACCCCGACATTCTCATTCTTATCTTTGAGCAAATCGAAGATGATCTTATAATCATCTTCCGTTGAAAACTTTGAGAAAATCACTGCGCGGCCAAGTTCTGCCTTATGGTCAAAATCTGCATTCTCGATCAAACTATTTGTTTGGCCAGGGGTAAGCGGAAAGTATTTCGCGCGGCGGAATGCCATCAGGCAATAATAACTTTTCTCACTGTTGAATCTGCCTTCGTTGAATTCGTTTCTGAAAATTCTCTCGATTTCCGGAAGGAGGTCTTTTGAGAGCCCCATCCTGTTCAGGGAGTATAAAGCAGATATTGAGATAGTATCATCCCCGGATAAGATCTCTTTTATGATTACTTCTTTCGTGCGTGAAGACCTTAATCCCCGGATATGAAAATTTAATAATGCTTCGGAAATTCCATATCCGGGTTGAGCAGTAAATATGTTATTAAGATCAGACAGATTACCCGTATAACCCAGCGCATTGATTAATTGGCGATTCTCCCTGTCAGTTAATCCGGTATTTAATTTGCGATTTATGAATTCTGATGAAGAAGCGGACGGGCCCAGCAGCGAGAGTGCAAAGAGAAGGCCTCTGCGGTTCGAATTAAAAATGCGGTCATTAAGCAGATATGGAATAAAAGCAGTATCACCGGAGTTGGCAATTGAAAGAAGGGCGGCATTAACCTTTTGAAGGTCTCCTGAGTGGAGATAATCGAGCACGATTTTTTTATCATACTCACGCGTGACGGTTGTCCGGATCAGTCCGGTATCCCCGGAGGAATATTGGGAAAGAGCTGTCGAAAATATTAAAGGGAATAGAGAGTATACTAAGTTAAACCGGAATTTCATATATCCGGTATTTTTTATAAATCTCTCCGCCTAAAGTAACAGCGCCGCGGTTCATCATATCGTTATTTTCGAGGATCCAACTGGCTTCACCTAACTCAATACCGATTTTTTTAGCGCGGTTCGTAATTTCCCAGTAAAATACGGCATCAAGCCCTTTCTTCTGATGTTCAGGAATGATGCCGAGCGTGAGTACGCGCGCCCATTTTATTTTTCGCTTCTGAGTATAAAGTTTTATGAAATTAAATGGGAAAAGCCGGCCGTTCATCTGCTTGAATATCTGGTTGTAATCGGGCATAACGAGGGAGAATCCGACCAACTCATTATTTATTTCACCAAACAAAATAAGCGAAGGTTCGGCGAGAGGCCTTAAATCTTCTGCCATAGCATCAATTTCTTCCGAGGTCAGAGGTACAAATCCCCAGTTAGGCGCCCAGGCCTTATTGTAAACGTATTTCACTTTTTTAAGGTCGTTATCAAAATCCTTAAGGTTCATTTCATAAAGTTTTAATCCGTAACGCTGTTTTGCCAGCTCCGCAACACGCCTGACTTTATCTGAACTCATCACCTTCTTGTTCTCAAGTTTGTAAGCGTATAAGTCCTTGACTTTGACCATACCGTAATTTTCAATAAGCTTTATATAGTACGGCGGATTATAGGTCATAAGTATACGTGGCGGATCATCAAATCCTTCGATGAGCAGCCCATATTCGTCATTGCTTGAAGGATTTGCGGGCCCCCGCATATCCGTCAAACCTTTACTTTTGATCCAGGCTTTAGCTGTGTCAAAAAGTGTATTAGCAACTTCCTGGTCATCAAAACATTCAAAGAAACCGAAGAATCCGACTTTATCGTTATGCGTAGAGTTGTGAAGATCATTTTTAATCGCTGCGATTCTGCCGACTATCTCGTCTCCTTTGTAAGCGAGGAAATATTCTGCTTCTGCGTGTTTAAAGAACGGATTTTTTTCTTTGTTCAGGAGCTTTTTTCTGTCCATTATTAGCGGCGGGACCCAGTACTGATCATTTGTATATACTTTCCATTGGAACTTAATGAATTTCATTAAATCGCTTTTGGTCTGGACGGTTTTAATTTGGACAGATGACATATAAATCCGGTTTAGAATTAATTAAATGAGGCCGATCTTTTTCCCAACCTTCTCAAAGGCAGAGATGATGAAATCCAAATGCTCATCTTCGTGAGTGGACATATAACTCGTTCTAAGCATTTGCCTGCCGGGAGGAACTCCGGGCGGGATAAAAACATTAACAAAAACACCGTCATCGTAAAGCATTCTCCACATCTGGAGCGCAAGTTCATCGTTGCCTACGATAACGGGAACAATTGCAGTTCTTCCCGGAACAACATTGAACCCCAGCGATGAAAGGCCGTCACGCACTCTTTTAGAATTGCTGACTACCTTTGCCACACGTTCAGGTTCCTGCTCAAGAATTGTCAAGGCTGCCAAAGCTGAGGCAACTGATGCAGGGGTGGGCGAAGCGCTGAAGATCAGAGCAGGGGAATGGTGTTTCAAATAATTGATTACTCTTTCAGAACCGGCAACAAATCCTCCAAGCGAAGCGAATGTCTTGCTGAAGGTTCCCATAGTAAGATCTATCTCCTTTTCGAGATTAAACTCACTGGCTGTACCTCTGCCGCCTTTTCCAATAACACCCACTGAATGGGCATCATCTATCAAAATCCGGGCGTTATATTTCTTTGCGATTTCATTTAATTTCGGAAGATCCACGATCTCGCCTCCGGTTGAGAAAATACCGTCACTCACGATCAGTTTCCCGGAATCGGCAGGCAGCTTATGAATTACTTTTTCGAGGTCTTCCATATCGTTGTGTTTATAGCGGACGAAATTGGCTGTTCCTGCTTTTGCCATCAGGTTGCCCGCAACTATACAGGCGTGGTTGTCTTTATCGGAAACTACATATTCGCCACGCTGAACAAGAGTCGGAATGATTCCCTGAGCCGATTGATACCCGGTTGAAAAAAGGAGTACCGCCTCTGAATTAAAAAATTTGGCGAGTCGTGCTTCCAGTTCAATATGCAGATCGAGGGTGCCTGTAAGATATCTGGATCCGGAACAGCCGGTTCCGTATTTTCTGATGGCATCGATAGCAGCCTCTTTAACTTTAGGGTGTGCGGTCAGCCCGAGGTAATTGTTTGATCCGGCCATTACAATTTTCCGGCCTTCGATCTGAACCACGGGCCCCTCGTTTTCTTCTATTGCCCTGAAATAGGGATATAAATTTAACTTTTTAACTTCATCCGCCCTGGTGAATTCATAACATTTAGTGAATAGATCCAATAGGTCCTCCGAAATACAGTTCTTAATAACTTTGCATAATTTTAATAAATTACGTTCCAATTTATTAATTTTTATTTAATTAGTGTTATATGATTTTATGAACGGAAGAGAAATTTGTGTAGTTACCGGAGCCACGGGGTTTGTCGGAAGCCATCTTGCCGACTATTTATCAGGAAAAGGTTACAGGGTTAAAGTCATCTGCAGGAAGGGATCTAATTTACGCTGGGTGGATCAGGAGAGAGTTGAAATTTTCGACGCCGGTTTATTTGACATAGAAAAGTTATCGGAAATATTTGAGGGAGCAACATATATTTATCACGTTGCCGGAGTCGTAAAATCAAAAACTGAAGACGGCTATTTTACAGGAAATGTGAAAGTAACTGAAAATGTTTTAAGGGCCGCGCTCAAGTGCACTGATACACTGAAGAAAATCGTAGTAGTAAGCAGCCAGGCAGCAGTCGGGCCGTCCCCGACGCAAGAACCTATCAACGAGACTTATCCTAATAATCCTCTGACTACTTACGGACGAAGTAAGTATGAGCAGGAAAAAGTTTGCAAAGAATATTTCGACAGACTGCCAATAACGATCTGCCGGGCATCCGCCGTGTATGGGGAAAGAGACACGGAGATTTTTATTTTCTTCAATACGTTTTCGAAAGGCCTTATGACGAAAGTTGGCTTCGATAACAAAAAATTGAACCTAATTCACGTTACGGATTTGGTGGACGGTCTTTATCGCGCGGCTGTTTCAGAGAGGAGCCGGGGAGAAATATACTTTCTTGCCTCAGAAGAGACTTACTCCTGGGATGAAGTCAGGGAGGTGTGCGTAAAAGTTTTTAACAAGAAACCAATCAGCGTATGCGTTCCGCATTTTATTGTATACTTAATCGCAGCAATTGCTGAATTTTTTGCACTTTTCAGCAGCCAGGCACCAACATTGAATATTGAGAAGGCACGCGACCTTACACGAAGATACTGGACTTGTTCGGTGGACAAAGCTAAAGGACAACTTGGTTTCAGGCAGAAACTCTCATTGTATGAAGGCATAAGTAAAACGATTGATTGGTACCGGAAAAACAAATGGCTTTAACTTTGATAATTAATTAGTGTAATAATATGATTAAAAGAAAATTTGGTAAAACCGGTTTGGACGTTTCCATCTTAGGTTTTGGCGCAGGGCATATCGGCGGAAGCGGGCAATCCGAAAAAGAAGTGTTTTTTCTCCTCGATACAGCGTATGACTCCGGAATTAATCTGTTCGACACAGCGAGGGGATACGGAGAATCAGAGGAGAGGATCGGGAAATGGCTGCGCAAAAGCAAGAAGGATGTCATAATCTCGACAAAAGTCGGTTACGGTGTTGAAGGAGCAGCCGACTGGACCTTCGATTGTATTATCAAAGGCATCGATCGGGCCAGAAATATACTTAAAAAAGATGTAATTGATATTGTTCATTTGCATTCCTGCGATTCTTACACTTTGCAGAACAACGGAGTGATAGACGCTTTGCTGAAGATGAAACAGGAAGGGAAAATATTATCAGCGTCATATTCGGGAGAGAATGAAGCACTTGATACAGCAATAATGAAAAATCATTTTGATTCGTTTCAGTTCTCTTTCAATATTTTTGATGAGCAGAATCTTGAGAGAATCAATCTTATTAATTCGACATCAGGCTCCGGAATCATCGCGAAGCGTCCTGTCGCAAATGCTCCGTGGAGGTTTGAGCATCAACCTTACGGTGACTATTGCGAGGAATACTGGACCAGGATGAAAACTATGAACCTTCCATTTTCCGGGGAACAATACTTGGAGATATCAATCAGGTTCTCAGCGTTTACCAACGGGATAAGTACGATTATTCTGGGGACGAGCAATTCCGATAACCTGGCTAAGGCAGTAAAAATATTGGAATGGGGTCCGCTTGATGCCGGAACTTACAGGATGATCAGGGACGCTTTCAGATGGAATGATAAAAACTGGATCCCGCAGGTTTAGATAATTTATTTTTTCTTTTTGCCTTTTCCCCATTTAAGCACCTCCAGCCGGACTTTAGCAATACCGTCTCCAAGCATATCCAATTCCTTTGCTGCTCCCAGAGATAAGTCTATCATACGGCCTTTGAAGTCCGGCATTCTGTCATTGATTCTTAAGATAACACTCCTGTTATTTTTGAGGTTAGTAATTCTTACGATGGTCTCCAGAGGAAATTCCGGGTGCGCCGCGGAGATACCGTACATATTATAAGTTTCACCATTCGCAGTCAGTTTGCCGTGAAATTGATCCGAATAATATGATGCAGTGCCTTCTGAGGTGAAAAGAACGTCAGAATTCCCGAATTCATTTCTCAAATCTGTATTATCTTCGGAGCCGTTTCTCTCCTCGTTACCGTAATTTCTTACTGTTGACGCACATCCCGGCAGCAATGTACCAATGAGTAAAATCATAGGTATGTATAACACTATTTTCAAACGGAGATTCAATAAAGCCTAAACAAAATAATTGCACTTAATTTATTGACTGAAATTTAATAATTTTAATGATGATAAATAATCCTCAAAACAAATAAACCTCAGAATGAAAAAATATTTAGTCCTTTTAGCGGTTATCAACTTTCTAATTTATCCCCAAAGTTCCAACCGTGAATTCAGGTCTACCTGGGTTATCACTTGGGAGTACATTTCAGGATCACGTAGTGTAGAACAGAACAAGGCCACGATACGGCAGATACTTGATAATCATAAAAGAGCAAATATGACTTCTGTTTTATGGCAGGTACGGCAGGCAGGCACTGCGTACTATAACTCATCTTTCGAACCGTGGGGATCGTATGCCGGCGGAGTTTATCCAGGGTTTGATCCGTTAGAGTATGCTATTGAGGAAGCACATAAAAGGGGACTTGAACTGCACGCCTGGTTCAATGTTTTTGCCTGCGGCAGTACAGTGGCGGGCACACCTGCACAAGTTCATCCTGAATGGATCTGCAGGGACCAAAACGGAAATCCGATGACAACTTCAATTGCTTTGGCCCCCGGTATACCGGAAGTCAGGAATTACCTTGTACAGGTCGCAATGGAAGTAGTACGCAACTATGATATAGACGGAATACACTGGGATTATGTCAGGTGGAATGAGTATAGCAGTAAGGAGCCAGCGGAATATCCACCCGGATTGCCGGAGGAGTATAAACAGCTCGATGGTTTCCTTGCCAATGAGGATAAACCAGAGGATGAGGATTTCCTGGCGGGAAGGTATTTATATACAACCCAGCATCCATATTCAGCCGGTGTACCGGCAGGGTTTAGTTCCTGGGAAGAATGGTGGAGGTACTCAGTGACCGAATATGTCCGTACCGTGAATGATTCAATCAAGGCTGTGAAACCTTGGGTGAGGATATCCGCAGCGGCGCTTGGAAAATATAACTGGACATCCTGGCAAGGCTACGGTACTGTATATCAGGACGCAGCCTTATGGTTTAACAATGGTTATCTCGATCAGTTAACACCAATGCATTATCACTGGACAACGGGAAGCGGATTTTACGGAATGCTCGCGGGAAGCTGCCCTCAGTGCTGGAGCCAGTTTATCCAGCCGGGAATTAATGCCGGAAGGCTTTATTCCGTAGGGCCGGGTTCTTATATACTTAGCGATAATAATGTCTGGAACAATCATCCCGAAGTAATTAACTCGGTCCGGTCATTACCCTGGACTGACGGATTCCAGTTCTTCTCTTACGGCAGCTGGCAGGATCACGAATATTGGGAGACTGCTGCGAACACATTCTTTAAGAGAAAAACTAAGATCCGTGCAACAGGGCTTGTTTCGGATTCAATCCCCGCATCACCTTCAGTCACTTTACAAAAGACTGATTCGCTTAATTACATTTTAAATGTGGTTCCGCCCGTGTCTGATACCGGAAAGAACTGGTATGTCGTATACAGGAGTGAGAACGATTTGTTCGACCTGAACCAGTCGGAGATTATTGATATTAAATTCGGCAATGCACCTTTTCAGATCAGCATAAATTTTACGGGCTTGCAGGATTTTAACGGGAAATACAGGTACGCGGCAACAACTTGTAACCGTTTCTGGAATGAGTCAAGCCTTTCAAATATTGCGGTGACCGATTCTGTACCGTCTTTTGCCCCGACGGTAGTTGCCACGTTGCCGGCAGATAACGATACGGTGAATATTAACACAATATTAAAGATTGACTTTTCAAAAAAGATGAACAAAACTGATTTTATTAATTCAGTGAGTTCTACCCCTTCGATTCCGGTTTCGTCTTTAACCTGGTCGAATGAAGATAAAACAGTTCAGCTAAACCGGCCGGCTCTTTTGAACTATGGCACGCAATATATAGTTACGATCCTTCCGACTGCGAAAGATATTAACGGAAAAGCATTGGACGGTGACGGAAACGGTGTTCCCGGAGATTCATTCTCATTTACTTTCAGGACAACGGATGTTGATACCTCGGGCCCGGTTATCGTAAAATCATTTCCGGATTCAAATTCCGCAGCCGGATTTGATGTTGAGTCGGTTATGTCTTTTGAGTTCGATGAGTTGATTAATCCCGCAACGATTACTCACAGCAATGTAATTCTTAAAAAAGGAGTTAATTCGCTAAGTAAGGATATGCGACTTACAAACGTTAATAATAAGAGCATACTCAGTCTGAAAACCACAACCGCGTTAACGACGAACACCAGTTATTCTATTACCCTGACTCAGGGTATTAAAGATGTGAATAATAACACACTGGATGCTGAGGTGTCAATTCCTTTCACAACTTCCGGATTACAATATGATCAGATCAGGCCGATCGATGATTTTTCAACGGATGGTAGCTGGCAGCAACCCGGGTATAGCGGGTCGACCGTCGGCATAGTTGATTCTGGCTCGTACTGGGCCCTCTCAAACAGTATCTTTTTGCCTGCCTCATCACCCGCAATGGCGGCATACTTAAATTATCAGTGGCAGCCGGGAGCCGCAACAGTTCTTTTGCGCGAGTATTTATCCGGCGGAACGCCGCGAGATGTAACATTCGATACCTCATACACAATGCAGGTCTATCTGTTTGGCGATGCAAGCGGTAATAAATTCAGATTTGCGATTGATGAAGGGAACGGAACACTCTGGCCGAATCACGAGGTTTCAAAATGGTTTACGATTGACTGGTCAGGCTGGAGGCTGGTGGAATGGGAACTCGGTGATCCGTCATCAGTCGGATCCTGGATTGGAAACGGAGTGTTAGACTATCCTTTATACCGTGTGGACAGTTTCCAGATGACAAAAGATAATTCTTCAGCCGTTTACGGCAGAATTTACTTAGACAATTTCAGGGTTGTAAAGAAGAGCATTCCGCCTGTCTACGCGGAGGAGAATATGGAAACCGCCGGCGATTATTTTCTGCAGCAGAATTTCCCAAATCCTTTTAATCCCTGCACAACTATACCATTTACTTTGAAATTCCAGACGCTGATCAAATTACAGGTCTTTGATTACACCGGCAGTCTCGTCAGAATTTTGTATGACGGCCCCGCTGAAAAGGGAAATCACAGCATTGATTTTTGTGCTGATAATCTGGCAAGCGGTATTTATTTTATTAATTTAAAAGTTCTGGAAAACGGAAACGTCAAAAATTATGTCCGCAAATTGACATTACTTAAATGATATCTGTATTTAACGATTGACCGCTCTATAAATATTTTGCTCAGTTAATGATTTGATTAAATGAAAAGATTGTTTCTTATATATCTGGTTTTAACCTCATTCACTTTCGGACAAAGCCTTGCAGGCAAGAAAATCTGCCTCGATCCCGGTCACGGGTTCCCTCCCGGCGGGGCTGCCGCCTGCAGCGACGCAGAAACAAAAAGGTTTGAGAGTTATGTGAACCATATTGTTGTCCCTTACCTGAAAAGATTTCTTACGGCTGCCGGCGCGACTGTCATAACAACGAGGGCTGACTATGATTCAATCGGGACGTGCATAACGCTTACTCAAAGGAAAACAATCGCTAATAATAACAACGTGAATTTTTTCCATTCTGTCCACCACAATGCTTTTAACGGGACCTCAAATTATTCGCTTTCATTGTTTAAGCAATTAAACACAAATTCGTGCCCCAACGGTAATCCTGCCTGGCCCGGGCAAGCTGATGCATTGGCCGAAATACAGGCATCACGGCTCTATGGCGCATTAAATACCACCACCGGTTATGCTCGCGGTGATATGTGTTTTCTTACTTTCAATCTGGGTGTTCTAAGTACCCTGAATATGCCGGGTACTCTCAGCGAAGGGTCTTTCTTTGATTATCCGGCAGAAAAAGTACGGCTAGCAAACATCGATTATCTCGAAACAGAAGCCGAAGCACTGCTTCACAGTTTTATGCAATATTACGGCCAGCCGTTACCTTCGCACGGATCGCTTGTTGGGATCGTGACAAACAGTACAACGGGACTGCCGGCAAACAATGTGAAAATAACTATTGAATCGCTCGGTAAAGAATATCAGCTTGACGAGAGGGGGAGCGGGTTCTACAGGTTTGACTCATTGACTCCGGGCAGTTACACACTAAAACTTACAACGTCCAGGGATACTTCAAATATCATAGTTGCAGTGCTTGGATCCAAAATAAACAGAGCCAATCTTACATTTCGCGTAACTGAATCTGTCGGTGATGTCAAAATAAAATCTGTGCAGTCAACCGCGACCGCAATTTATTTTCAATGGGAGAAGCCAACCGGGACAGTTGATTTCTATGACATCTATTTATCCGAAAACGGAACAACGTTCGATACAATTCCCGCACGGTCCATCGCCGGGAATCTGCTAAGTTCCTCCATCTCAGGTCTTAGCGCAAATAAAGCTTATTATCTCAAAATGAAAGCCAGAAACAATATTGGAGAGAGTTATAATTATTCTAAGGTCTACGGCGCTTACACTTCCGGCGCTGCCAAAAAAATATTGATTGTCGATGGTTTTTCGAGAAACAGCGGCGGGGGAAGCTATACACAACCGGTACATAATTTCGCATCATATTACGGTGAATCGCTCAAACCTCTAAATGTTAAATTTGAAACAGTCGGGAATTTTGTAGTTACACAATCGAGTCAGCTTATTCCATACACTGCAGTTTTCTGGTTTGTAGGTGACGAAACGACTACGACAGAAACATTCTCAACTGCTGAGCAGACAATCATCAAAGAATACCTCAAACAAGGCGGCAAAATGTTCATTACCGGCTCCGAGATTGGTTTCGACCTTTACCAGAACGGAGATTTTAATGACAAAGAGTTTTACAATAAGTATCTTAAAGCTTCTTATGCAGCGGACGAACCCAACCCGAATTTCCCGATGGCAACACCTGTTCAGGGCGGAATTTTCAACGGTATACCTTCGTTCAATTTCGGTGCAAGTTATCCGGACGATCATCCTGACGTGATCGATACCCTGAACGGAAGCAGTGCGGTTCTGGAGTACAATTCGACTCAAAAAGCAGGAATTACTTACCAGGGATTATTCCCGAGCGGTGTCATCAGCGGTAAGTTGGTGTACTTGCCTTTTGCGTTTGAAACAATTGAGGAGGCCGTGACCAGGAATCTTATTGTAAGCAAGATTGTTGAGTTCTTTGGAGTCCCGACCGCAGTAGAAGAAAAGACAGGCGGGGAAACAACTAAATTGAAATTAAATGTAAACCCAAATCCTGTTTATGGTTCAGGTAAAATCAGAGTTGAAGTTGTGTCGGAGGGTGATTATTCGGTTTCACTTTTTGATAATCTTGGCAGAATGGTTCAGGAAATTTATAGAGGTG
>CAIMOS010000115.1 GCA_903843135.1 uncultured Ignavibacteriales bacterium
ATTCTTAATTCTTAATTTTCCTGTCGGGGTGGCAGGATTCGAACCTGCGACCTCCTGCTCCCAAAGCAGGCGCGATGAACCGGGCTACGCTACACCCCGAGTTCTGTAAATCCTAATAAAAATACAGACTTTAAATTTAATGATTAATTTGCTTTAATTCAATACCCTGATGAAATTTTTATTTCCCAAAATCTTCGAAATTTTAACAAAATCGGGCCTTCCATACACCAAACTTCCGACTCTTCCGCTCTTTTTTGTATCTTGGCTTAATGAATTTCACTTTTTATCTGTTTAAAAGATTTTTCCGGAATAACGGCGTTTCTTCAAGAAAGAACGTATTTTCAGCAATTGTGATATCCGGAATCGCGATCGGGGTAACTGCCCTGCTGATCGCGCTGAGCGTCCTTGGCGGATTCAAAAAAGTGCTGGCAGCTAAACTCAGTGATCTTGATTCCCACCTTCAGCTTATCGGCTTCAGCGATAATAACCTGCCCTACGTCAATGAAAATATTGCCGATATTTCAAAATTGCTGGGCAGTAATTTCAAGAGCGCGGATGCTTCAGTAGTAAAATCAGTCATAATCTCCTTTGGGGATTTTAATGACGGAGTATCGGTTAAGGGAGTGGACAAAAACTATTTCGGAAATAAAACCAGCCTTAAAATTGTTACAGGAAGTCCGGATCTGCAGGAAAGATCTGTCGTCATCGGAAAGAACCTTGCGTTTAAAATGGGCGCCGTAATCGGCAGTAAGATAACTCTGTTCTATCTTGCCAACAACTCAACAGAATTTAATATTGAAAACGGAGGAATAGAGCAGTTCACCGTCACCGGCATTTTTGAAACCGGTATGTCCAAATACGATGATAATTTTGTTTATATAAACATAAACCGCGCCCGTGAACTTTTTAACATCCCTGCCGGATTTGCTTCTGTCATCGAAATCAAATTAAACAGCGTTGCCGGGATCGACAGTATAACACAATATCTTCAGGATGAACTGTCTTATCCTTACTACGTCCGAAATGTTTATGAATTAAACCGGAGTATTTTCACCTGGATAGAACTTCAGCAGAAACCAATTCCTATTATTCTCGGATTAATTACTCTGGTTGCGGCATTCAATATCATCTCCACAATCCTGATGACAGTTCTCGAAAAAACCAGGCGGATCGGTATACTTCGCGCGCTGGGAATGAAAAGGAAGAGAGTTCTGAACATCTTCCTCCTCTTCGGAACTTACCACGGAATCGTGGGGACACTGCTTGGCAATGTTCTCGCTCTTGTTCTGATTTTTATACAGACCACATTCAATGTTATTAAGCTCCCCTCTTCAATATATTTTATATCAGAGGTTCCGTTCGATTTACGCCTTGAAATATTCTTGCTGGTTTCCGGTATAAGCATTGCATTAAATATTTTAATGTCATTGGTACCTTCTTTTTCCGCAACCCGCATTTCACCCCTTTCCGCGATAAGGTTTAAATAGTGCAGGTTGAGAAGTTCATAGCATTGCGTTATCTGTTTTCGCGCCACCGCGTGAATTTCATAACGATTATTTCTTATCTCTCAATTGCGGGAATAACAATAGGCGTCGCGGCGCTGATAACGGTGCTCGCGGTTTTCAACGGGTTCAGCAGCCTGGTACAGTCATACCTAATTGGACTGGATCCTCACGTGCGGATCACCCCCGGCAAAAATGCCCCGGCAATAAGGTATGAAGATATTCTCAGTCCGGTAAGCGGTATTGCCGGCGCGACACCTATCGCTGACGGGAAAGTAGTTATCTCCCGAAACAAAGTGACCCGTGTCGTCAACTTAATCGGGGCTGAAAACGACAAAGCAAAATCCGTCTATGGACTTGAATCATTCGTCCTTTACGGAAGCTACGATTTGAATGACGATAAATACCCGAAAGCGATGATCGGATTCCTGATGGCTGAGAGGCTTCAGTTACTGCCGGGTGATACAATCACGCTCGTCTCCCCTTCCGATATTAAGAAGTTTATGAGTTCACTCATTTTCCCGCCGAGCAGGACATTCGTTATATCAGGAATATTTCTTTCAAATAATAACGATTACGACGCTAATTACATTTTCACCTCCCTTAATTCGGCCGTATCGTTAACGGGAATTAAGAACTCTTACAGCGGTATCGATATTAAACTGGATAATATCGACCGGTCTGAAAGCGTTAAGGAATCTCTTTTATCTTCGCTGCCGGAGGGATATAAAGTCCGGACCTGGTACGATCTTCACAGCGATCTTTATAATGTAATGCAGCTTGAAAGATGGGTAGCATATATAATATTAAGCCTTATCATTGTTGTAGCTACATTTAACATCCTCGCTTCATTATCTATGACAGTGATTGAAAAGAACTCGGATCTCGGAACACTGAAGGCGCTTGGACTGAAAGAAAATTCGGTTTATAAAATTTTTATTTACCAGGGCCTGTATGTCGGAGTTACGGGTACAATACTTGGGTTCCTGCTCAGCCTTTTAGTATACTGGCTGCAGACAACATACAAGTTTTATCCGCTTGACCCGCTGAAATATAAAATCGACGCGCTCCCGATGCTTTTAAGCGTGTATGATTTCCTTGCAGTGGGTTTTGCTGCCCTGTTGCTTTCAACGCTTGCTTCGATAATCCCGGCGCGTAACTCAATTAAGATTAAAATACTCGATGCGATCAGATATGAATAACACTATGTTAACACCAGGCAGCATTATCTCCGGAAGGGGAATTGTAAAAACTTATCAGAAGGTGGATGATACGTCCCTGACTGTACTGAAGGGAATCGATATTGATATCCCTGCACAAAAAATATCCGTAATAGTCGGCCCGTCCGGTGCAGGAAAAAGCACTCTGCTGCATATTATCGGCGGACTGGATAAACCGGATGAAGGGAATGTAGTCGTAGCGGGAAATGACCTTAGCAAATTCAATGACGGTAAACTTGCTGATTTCCGTAATTCATCATTGGGTTTCGTTTTTCAGTTTCATCATCTGCTTCCTGAATTTTCCGCGCTCGAAAATATTATGATGCCTCTTCTGATCTCGGGAAAGTCCAGCCGCGCTGCTGAAACAAGAGCGAAGGAGTTGTTATCCGTCATAGGGCTTGCAGGCAGGGCTGATCATAAACCCTCAGAACTCTCCGGCGGAGAACAGCAGCGTGTTGCGGTTGCGCGCGCGCTTGCGAATGAACCGAAGATCATTCTGGCGGATGAACCGACAGGAAACCTCGATTCAGCCAACAGTGACGCTATAAATGAATTTTTCATAAAACTCCGCGATGAATACGGAATGACGCTCGTCATCGTAACGCATAACCCTGAACTGGTTAAACTCGCGGATCATATCCATACAATGAAGGACGGACTGCTTACGGACAGCAGCTCCCGGTTATGATATACCGTACCCTCTTAATACCGCTGCAACTGCAAAACAGATAAGTATTCCCATCAGCACAGGCAGTAAAGTGGCTATGACCGTCCATTTTATGCTGTTAGTTTCTTTATAAATTGTATAGATAGTCGTCGAACAAGGATTATGCAGCAGGCTGAAGAGCATAAGGCATATTCCTGTTGTCAATGTCCAGCCGCCCGCCTGTAATAGTTCACCTGTTGCGTTAGAATCCAGTTGGAACATCACACCCGCTCCGGCGCCCACTTCGGTCATTCCGGTTGTAAGGACCGTAAGCATAAGTACAGTAGGTATAACTATCTCGTTTGCGGGTATAGCGATGATATACGCAAGCAGAATGACGCCGTTCAGTCCGATTAATAAGCCGAATGGATTTGACCAGTTTACAAAATGCGATGCGATACTTATTCCGTTAACATCAATATTTGAAACCAGCCATATAACCATACCTGCCGGCGCGGCAAATATTACCGCCCGCCACAGCACGAATATGGTCCTGTCAATAAGTGACTTGTAAAGGATTTGCCCGATCTGCGGCGGCCTGTATGGCGGCAGTTCCAGGCTGAATGAAGTCGCCTGCCCTTTAAGCACTGTTTTGGAAAGGAGTAAAGAAGTAAGTAAACTGAATCCTACTCCCATCACCGCAACTGTGACCACCGCACCGGCGGAGACTATCCCCGCAAGATGAGGAGACACTGCTCCGCCGATAAAAATCGTTGCGATCAGTATCTGCGTTGGCCACCTTCCGTTGCAGAGTGAAAAGTTATTGGTAATAATCGCGATTAATCTTTCGCGAGGACTGTCAATAATTCTCGCGGCGATAACACCGGCAGCATTACAGCCGAATCCCATACTCATAGTAAGCGCCTGCTTTCCGTGCGCACCGGCCCTGCGGTATAAACTGTCCATATTAAATGCCACGCGCGGCAGATAACCCAAATCTTCAAGCAAGGTGAACATTGGAAAAAAGATCGCCATCGGGGGAAGCATAACGCTTACAACCCACGCCAGGGATAAGTATGCCCCGTCAAATAAAACACCGCTCAGCCAGGCAGGGAACCCGATACTAAGTGTGAAGTTCTTAAGCAATGGATGCAGATAATCAACCAGGAACACCGCAATATACGCGGAGGGGACATTTGCACCCTGAATGGTAATCCAGAATACTAACGCGAGCAAGGCAAACATCACCGGGAACCCGAATAATTTACTTGTTATGATCCTGTCGATCTTATCTTCAAACTCGGCCGCCTTAGAATGCCCCGGATATTTCACGGATGAATCTGCAATTCTTTTCGCGTTAATATATATGGATTCAATAAGTGAATCGTGGAAATTCTCTCCGAGTTTCCACCTCATCGAGTTTGCTTTCGAGATCAGTTGTTCTTTTTCTGAACTGCTCATATCATTGTCCTCCTGCCGCCGGATTATTGTCAGTAGTCATTTCCGCCCGGCCTTCCCTGATCGATTCAATCTCTCCTGATAACACCGCGTCTATGATGCTGTGGTCGCCTTCGAGCAGACGGACCGCGACCCATCTTGCATTCGGCAATTCAGGGTACAGCCGGAGTATCTCTGCTGTCATTTCAACAATTGCTTCATTCAGATTTTCTGAATAATCCGTGATCCTGTAAGGGCTGCATTTGTAAGAGCCGGAAGCGACTTCGTGAATTGAGGCCAACAAACGGTCCATCCCTTCTTTTCTTCTCGCGGCGATCATCACAACCGGTATCCCGAGTTTGCGTGACAAAGCCCTGTCATCTATCTCAATGTTTTTTCTCTTTGCTTCATCTATCAGGTTTACGCAAAGTACCGCGCGGTCGGTAATTTCAAGTACCTGCAGCGCGAGATTCAGATTCCTTTCTACTCTCGTCGCGTCAATTACAATCACAGTAACATCCGGCCTGCCGAAAAGAATGAAATCCCTTGCTATCTCTTCATCATTACTTGTAGATAGTAAAGAATATGTGCCGGGAAGGTCGATTATTTTGTACTTTTTGTTGTTATAAGCAAATGCACCCTCGGCCCTTGAAACAGTTTTGCCCGGCCAGTTTCCTGTATGCTGATGTAATCCTGTAAGATTATTAAAAACCGTGCTTTTACCCGTGTTGGGGTTTCCAGCCAGCGCAACAATATAATCCACATTACTTGTGTCAATTCCAAGTTTGCTGAGGTTCTTTTCGTTATAATTTGCCGGACATACTTCACAATTCGCATTATCTCTCATATAACATCGTCTCCTTATTCTGCTTCAATAAAAATCTGTTTCGACTGCTGCGTTCGCAAAGCAATCTTTGTCCCCATAATTTCATACGCAACCGGCTCCCCGCCGGGACTCGGCATAAGATACCTGATTACGGTTCCCGGTATTACCCCGAGATCCATCAGCCTTCTTCTCTGCTGCCCTCTAAGGGCCCTTGAAATTCCGACGACTCTCGCCTTTTCACCGCGCTTCATTTTATCAAGCGTGACATATTTTTGAACTACGGGTTCGGTTGGTTTTAATTCTGCAACTGTTATATTATCCGCAAGAACGGGGGCCAGAATGCATTCCTCCCCGCCCGCTTCAAACCTTATCCGGCGGTTATCCTGTTCTATCATTTTCACGTGCTTGCCGGGATATAATCCCATCGCGGCTAACTGCACATATATTGCTTCAGGTTCATCTTCAATATGAGTGATCTGCGCATACTCCCCATTGCCCAGCTGGCTGAGCGGCCTCCCGGATTTTGCCGGTATCTCCCCAGATGCTGTCGGGATCGGATCACCGTGCGGATCGAAAACAGGATTACCAAGCTTCGCCGCCATCTCTTCCGCTTCTTTAACCGTAATTGTATGTTCCCTGTTTTCTGCCTCAGCGTGCCAGTATCTTTCTTCAAGCCCTTCTTCTTCCGCGATGTACTTTTCAAGGAGTCTGTGAATTCTAATCACCTTAAGTGCATACGACCTGCCTTCGGCTGTTAGCAAAAGAATGTTATCTTTTAAAATTAACAGCCCCATCTCCTCAAGTTTGTCAACTATCTCCGCCGCGGACTTAGTGGTCAGGTTAAGGTTTCCCGCAACACTCATCAGTGTGCAGTCGATCTTCCTGTATTCACAATCGTACAGATGCTTGAGTGCATCCTCCACCTGGTCTTTCCTGTCCTGAAGAGTGATTTTCTTCATCTTCCAGTAAAGCCCTCTTCCCGGCAGCGCGACAAGAAGGACCAAAACAAAAAGGACAACCATAATTTCCATTATTTTATCCTGTTCTTTTTTTCCTGCACAAAAATATTTGACGCCATTTTCTGGCTCATATTTATATCATTACCGTCGACAGTAAGTACAATCGATTTGTCAAAATTTAACTGACTTTTTACTTTAACTTCAGACGACATTGTGATTCCGACTGAGGCAACATACCTTAAAAATTCGTGGTCATAATCATTCACTCTGACGACTATCGCAGATTTTTCAGTTGGCAATAAATCCAGGCGCACCGCGGATCTCGCCTTCGGCATCTTCCCTTTTTTATCCGGTATCGGATCACCGTGCGGATCATATTCCGGATATTCCAGCATCACTTCGAGCCTGTTGACAAGGTCATCAGACGCGCCGTGTTCCAGATTTTCCACCTCTTCGTGAACCTTCTCCCACGGCATTTTTACGATCTTATATAAAAATGATTCCAGTATCCTGTGCCGCCGTATAAGATTGATTGCTTTAGTTTCACCGGAACCGGTAAGCGAGACGCCTTTGTAGCGGGTATAGTTTATCAGCCCGTCACGGGAGAGTTTACGCACCATATCCGTAACCGCGGCATTGGAGATATTCATCCTCTCGGCAATGGTATTGCTTTTTATGACACCACCGCCGTCGCGGTGTTTGTAAATGATGCTGATGTAGTCTTCCTGGGATATATTTTTCATTATTAAAGTCTATTGTTGGATATAATTTAAGCACACTTAAATTTATAATCAAGGCTTATTTAATTAATAATTGAAAATTATGAATTAAGAATTGCCCGCTTTTTCCCCTTCGCTTTAACCGTTAAGAAGGACAGACTCTGTTTCCTGTTTTGATTTCTCCGATCAGAGGATTAACTTCAAATTTCATTTTCGGAATACATACTACAATTGCAAAAGGCATTATGAGCGAGTTAAAAAGAGAACTGAATCTGACCGAAGCCACAACGCTGAATATGATAGATATGGTCGGTATCGGCCCTTTCATTGTTGTACCGCTCGTTATACAGGAATTGCACGGGCCATACTCGCTATATGCCTGGCTGCTCGGCGCTTTGCTCGCGTTTGTTGACGGTATGGTTTGGGCGGAACTGGGCGCCGCGATGCCTTATGCCGGGGGAAGTTATGTTTTTCTGAAGGAGATTTTTGGTAAAGATAGATGGGGGAAGTATTTCAGTTTTCTTTTTATCTGGCAGACCACCTTTCAAGCGCCCCTTGTGGTTGCTTCGGGCGCAATCGGATTCGCGCAGTACTTCACGTATCTGATTCCGCTTTCTTATTGGCAGCAGAAAACCGTTTCCGGCTCGCTGGTAATCTTCCTCATCTTTTTACTATACCGGAGAATAAAAACAATCGGGAAGATATCTGTGATCCTCGGAGTAGGAGTGATAGGAACCATTCTGTGGATCATTGTCTCAGGATTTCTGAATTTCAATACATCTTATTTCACTGATGTCTCCGGAATTGACATCAGCTTCTCTTCACTCTTTTTCATTGCGCTTGGGAATGCGTCCATTAAAACCGTATACACATACCTTGGCTATTACAATGTCTGCCATCTCGGCGGCGAAATTCAATCCCCCGGAATAAATATCCCCCGCAGCATCAGGATCTCGATTTTCGGCATCACCGCGTTATACCTGATGATGCAGACCAGCATACTCGGAGTTGTCCCCTGGCAGGAAGCGATGAAATCGCAGTTTATTGTAAGCCTTTTTTTCGAAAAGATTTATGGGGAAACCGCGGCCATAGCTGCAACCGCGCTGATACTCTGGATAGCATTCGCTTCCCTCTTCGCAGTACTCCTGGGATACTCACGCATTCCGTACGCGGCAGCAATTGACGGTAATTTCTTTAAGCCGTTTGGAAAACTGCACCCGGCCAAGAATTTCCCTCATATATCGCTCCTCGTGCTTGGTTCAATCGCCTTTATATTCAGCCTGCTGTTCAGACTGAAAGAAGTCATCAGCGCGATCCTTGCGATGCGGATACTGGTCCAGTTTATCTCGCAGACACTGGGAATAATCAAACTGAGAAAAGAAAAGCCAAAAGAGTTTTTCCCATACAAAATGCCCCTTTTCCCGTTGCCTGCAATTTTAGCAGCAATAATATGGCTTGGACTCTTTTACTCCACCGGATACTTCGCTTTCGCGGGAATCGGAATGATGTTCTTGGGGACCCTGGTCTTTCTTGTTAAGAACAAACGTTCCGGTGACTGGCCGTTTAATAAATAATTTTTTTTGAAACTATTGACAAAGAACAATATTCGTATTATGTTAGAAACATAAAAAACTATTTTATTATTTTAAGTTTCCTTGACTGCATCAAAAACAAAACTGCTGAGTAAAGCACGCGAACGGTTTCTCATTGAAGGATTCTACAAGATCTCAATGGATGAACTGTCATCAGACCTGAAAATGAGCAAAAAGACCATTTACTCAATCTTCCCTTCAAAAAATGAACTCGTCAGGGAAATCGCCCTTAACTTTATGAATTCCAACTTCCAGATGCTGGAAAAGATCGTAAGCGGTAAAGGAAACGCGATTGAAAAATTAACCAGGATTATGAGCCATTTTGCCCTGATTTCGAGCCAGATCAGCACCAATTTCCTTAAGGACCTCCAAACCCATATGGAAGAGGTTTGGATTGAAGTGGAGAGTTTCAGAAGTGTAAAACTTAACGATTTAATGACTAAGATCATTTTACAGGGACAAAAAGAGAAGCTGTTCAAACTCTACCCCCCCGAATTGCTGATACTATTATTTGTACGGAGTATTTCGGCAATGGTCACGCCTGCCACAATAATTAAGTTCGGATATAGCCTTGATAAAATAGTCCAGCTGACTGTAGATGTACTGCTGAACGGAATCGCCACCGAAAAAGGCGCTAAAGTTTTTAATATACATAAAGAGAGTGTAAAACTATGAAGAACTTAATCACATTCGTTATGCTTGCATTATTCTTTTACGGATGCGGCGGATCTGATGACGGCAAAGTTGAAGGGACCGGCACAATTGAAATTGTGGCCTCAGTAATCAGCGCCAAAATGGCGGGCGAGGTAAAGAAGATCGTGAAGGACGAAGGAATGACTGTCCGTAAAGGCGATACTCTTATCATCATTGATGCGGCTAACTACATTATTCAGCAAAAGATGGCGCAGGCTAATCTTAAACTTGCGGAAGGCGCATACGAATTGTTACGGAACGGCGCACGAAAAGAAGATGTTGAAGTCGTTCTTGCACAGTTAAAACAGGCTGAGATTAATATCAAATCGGCGGAGACGGATTTCGAACGCTTCCGGGAACTGCTATCTTCAAAATCAGTCACTCAAAAACAGTTCGACGATGCCGAAGCACGATACAACATTGCACAGGAACAGCTTAACGCTGCTAAAGAATCAGTAAAGAAAATCAAAAATATTTCGCGACCCGAAGAGCTCAAACAGGCCCTTGCACGTGTGGAACAGGCGGCAGCGAATGAGGAACTGCTCCGCAAACAGATTTCCGACTGCTATATCATTGCCCCGTTTGACGGCCTCATCACAAAGAAATATGTCCAGGAGGGCGAGACTATCGCGCCGTCCGCTGCAGTTCTGAAACTTGCGAATACCGAAACTGCGGAACTCACTATATATATACCCGAAACTGATATGCCAAAAATCAAACCGGGCAATAAGGCTTTTATCTCGATCGATATGAATCCTGACAAGAAGTACGAAGGATATGTTTCCTTCATTTCAGCTGAATCTGAATTCACACCGAAGAACATTCAGACGAAAGACGAGCGCACAAAACTTGTGTTTGCGGTAAAGATAAAAATTCCCAACAAGAATTATGAACTTAAATCCGGATTACCCGCGGACGCGGAAATTATAGTTAACTGACCAAACAATGAGTACAATTATTTCAGTTAAGGAACTCCGCAAGAACTTCGGCAGCGTAATAGCTGTCAACGGGGTTTCTTTTACTGTCAACAAAGGTGAAATGTTCGGATTGGTCGGGCCTGACGGAGCCGGTAAAACGACAACTATGAGAGTACTGTGCGGATTATTGGTCCCCGCCGCCGGTGAAGTATCACTCTTCGGCCTTCCGCTGAATAAGGAAGTAAGGAACATCCAGAAAAAGATCGGCTACCTGTCCCAAAAATTCAGCCTCTACGGTGATCTCAGCATTGACGAGAATTTACATTTCTTCGCGAGAGTGCACGGAATAAAATCATACAAAGAATATGCTGACCGCCTTCTCAGTTTTACGAGATTGACCGGGTTCCGCACCCGGAGAGTAGATAAGCTTTCCGGAGGAATGAAACAAAAAGCGGCGCTCGCCTGCTCGCTTGTCCATAAGCCGGAAATACTGTTTTTAGATGAGCCGACAACAGGCGTCGATCCCGTATCAAGAAGGGATTTCTGGAAAATCTTATCCGACTTGTTAAAAGACGGACTTACAATTTTTATGACTACCCCTTACCTTGATGAAGCGGAAAGATGCAACCGCGTTGCCCTTATGCACGAGGGCCGCCTGATAGCGCTTGATGAACCGGATTTACTCAGAAGGTCCATCAATCGTGAAATACTGGAAATAGTATGCAATGATGCTTTCGGCACCGCAAAACTTATCAGAAATAATTTCGATGTTGATCTTCAGTTGTTCGGCGACAGGCTGAATATACTCACCGGTGACGGCGAATCACTTGCTTCTGAACTGCTCGAATATCTCAAGCAGAATTCCGTTGATGTAATATCGTGGCGCAAAACAATTCCGTCGCTCGAAAATGCATTTATATACCTCATCAACCGGGAGCCGAAAGTTGCCAGGCTAAGTGAGGAAGGCGCATAATTATGAATTCAATTAAAGTACGCAACCTTACAAAAAAATTCGGGAATTTTGTTTCTGTGGACAGCATCTCATTCGATGTGGAGCAGGGCGAAGTTTTCGGATTTCTTGGGGCCAACGGGGCCGGAAAATCCACCACTATTAAAATGCTTACCGGCATTCTGTCCCCGACTTCCGGCGATGCAACTGTTTCGGGATACAGCATAAAAACTCATCCCGACCTGGTCAAACTGAACATCGGTTATATGTCTCAGAAATTTTCTCTCTATAATGATCTCACAGTTGAACAAAACATTAACTTCTTTGGCGGCATTTACGGCCTCGGTAAGGAATTACTCGAAACGAGAAAAAAATGGGCCCTGGAAATAGCAGGACTAAAAGGGAAAGAAAATTTACTTACGAACGACCTTCCGGGAGGCATTAAACAGCGCCTCGCTCTTGGCACAGCAGTGATTCACAAACCAAAAGTTGTTTTCCTCGATGAACCTACAAGCGGAGTCGATCCGATATCCAGGCGGCGGTTCTGGGACCTTATATTTGATCTGTCGTCGGAAGGGATAACGGTCTTCGTCACCACGCATTACCTTGAGGAAGCAGAATTCTGCAACAACATCCTGATGATCGACGCCGGAGAACTGGTTGCGCAGGGAAAACCGAAGCAGCTTAAAAACGAACACATTAGTTCGGACATATTTGAAATAGACTGCAGCCCAGTTATCGAAGCGCTTGATGTGTTGTCCTCCGCTCCGTTTTCCGGTGAGACTTCAATATTCGGGAATAAGATCCACCTGCTTGCTAAAACTGAGGAGACCGGGGCTGACGATATCAGAGACTATCTTGTAAACGCGGGAATTTCTGCTATCAAAAATATCGACAGGATAACTCCGTCACTTGAAGACTTGTTTATTTACCTGCTGGATCAGAGAGGAAGTAAAAAATGAACTTTCACCGTCTTCTTGCCCTGATAGAAAAAGAGTTCAAACACCTTTTCAGAGATGTAAGATTTTTTATCGTACTGCTCTTCTTTCCTGTTTTCCTTCTTGTAATTTTTGGTTACGCTGTAAATTTTGATGTAAAACATATTACGATCGGAGTTTACGATCAGGAAAAATCCGAACTCAGCAGACAGCTGCTCAACTCTCTATCATCGTCGTCATATTTTGAGATTAAAAAAGTGCTGACTTCTGATCACGAGATTAAAAACGCGCTCGATCTGAAGGAAGTCCAGTGCGTGATCGTCATCCCCGATGATATGTCTAAAGAATTCTATTCCAAACGCCAGGCCAAAATACAGTTCCTGATAGACGGAGTGGACGGAAATACGGCGACGATTACACAGAATTACGCGGGTGCATTCATTCAGAACTTCGAGAGCAAGCTGATTGATGATATAATGAAACTGCGCGGGATGAAACAATATAAACCTGTCGGAGTTGAGACATTGTTCTGGTTCAACAGCGACCTGAAGTCATCCAGATTCCTGGTTCCCGGGCTTATCGCTATGATACTCGTTCTTATAGCAGTTGTCAGCGTCTCACTTTCCCTCGTAAAGGAAAAAGAGATGGGTACTCTGGAACAAATCCGGGTGTCACCGATAACAACTGCTGAACTCCTCATCGGGAAGACCATTCCATTTGTCCTGATCGCCCTTTTCAATGCTGTTATGATTCTGATAGCGGGTTATTTCCTCTTTGAAGTAACAGTTAAGGGGAGTTATCTGCTTCTCCTTTTTTCGGCTATTTTGTTTCTCTTTGCGGGGACGAGCATCGGAATATTAGTATCTGTTATTTCAGATTCGCAGCAGGTGGCATTTATGATTGCTACTCTGATATCGCTGATTCCTTCGCTCATTCTGTCAGGTTTTATATTCCCGATTGAAGGTATGCCTTTTATCATACAGATTTTCACAAATGTTACGCCGGCCAAATTTTTCGTTAAAATTCTCCGGGCGATAATATTGCGCGGAGTCGGATTTGAGGCTATCTGGCAGGATATGCTTTATTTACTGCTGTTTTCGGTCGTCGTGCTTCTGGTAGCGAGCGCCAAATACAAAGAGAAACTTAAGGAAGTATAGACCCGGATATGAAGACGATTCTGACGATAATCAAAAAGGAAATGTTCCAGTTCAGGCGTGACCCTAAGATGCTCGCTATTACTTTCGTTGCGCCGGTGCTCCAGCTGCTCGTTCTGGGTTTTGCGGCAAACCTTGATGTCGATAATGTTAAACTGATAATGCTCGATTACGATAAATCCTCACTCAGCAGGGAACTCACTGAGAAGTTCACGGGATGCAATAATTTTGAATTAGTTTCACAGGCGCAGGATTATAATGATGTGGTTGAGCACATCGACAAAGGGAAAGCGCTGCTCGCAGTTGTGATTCCCAGGGGTTTCGAAACTGCTATTGAGAGCCGCAGGACTGCGCCTCTGCAGGTCATACTTAATGCTTCCGACGGTAATACCGCATCAATCGCCGGCGGATACGCCGCGGGGGTCATTGGCGGTTTTTCTAAAAATATCGCCGCCGAATACCTTGATAAATCAGGAATAAAAATAAAACCGTTCGGTTCAATCACTGCAGTACCCCGTATTTGGTATAACCCTTACGTAAAAACAAGATATTTTATGGTTCCGGCCATCGTGGGACTGATCTTATCGATTGTTACTTTACTTTTAACATCACTTGCAATTGTAAAAGAGAAAGAGATCGGTACTTTTGAGCAGCTGATTGTAACACCGATAAAACCGCTGCAACTTATCCTCGGGAAACTGCTGCCCTTCGTATTATTTGCTTTTATTTCTGCGATAATAGTCCTGACCGGGATGAGGTTTATATTCGATATTCCGGTGCGCGGAAGTATAATCTTTCTGTTTGTTTCTTCATTTTTATATGTACTCTCCACGCTTGGACTGGGGTTGTTTATTTCAACCGTTTCCCGGACTCAGCAGCAGGCAATGCTGATCGCGGTATTCGCTGTAATGATGCCGATGGTTTTCCTTTCCGGATTCGCTTTCCCGCTTGAGAATATGCCTGATATCATACGCGCGATAAGTGTAATTATTCCGTTAAAATACTTCCTTATAATTCTGCGCGGTATTATTTTAAAAGGGCTTGGCATGGCAGAATTATGGAAGGAATCCTTAATACTGCTTGTTATGGGAGTCTCGATTTTATTACTAAGTTCTATGCGGTTCAGAAAACGTCTCGAATAACGCACACAATATTTCTAATTACAAATTAATACAGAAGGTCAGATGAGTAACTTGCCTGAAAGATATCTAAAGTTTAAGCAGGAATTCCCTGAAATAGCCGCCGCGTACGAAAATCTGGGAAGCGCGATACACAACAGCTCTCCGTTAGATGAGAAGACAAGGACATTAATTAAAATTGCGTTTTCCGCCGGGGCCGGACTTGAAGGAGCGCTGCACTCCCACACAAGGAAAGCGATTGAAGCAGGAATTACCGGCGATGAACTGAAGCATACGGTTCTTCTCGGAATGACAACCATAGGTTTCCCCGCTACAATGGCTGCTATGAGCTGGCTTGAAGATATAATAAACAAATAGATTATTTTTGACTTCCATTTCTTCGGCCCCTGATAAACAAAAAAACATTAACCGGCCGGCTGATGCCGGACATAAAGATGTAGTTATGAGGCTTACTGCACTCTGGGCGTTCAGTGAAGCGGCCCTCGGCGGTCTGCTGCACGCATTCAGGATACCTTTTACCGGCCTGATAGTTGCTTCCTTCGCTGTAATAATAATTGCGTTTATTGCATCCATCTCCGAAAATAAATATGTTATTATACGGTCAACTCTCATTGTAATCGGCGTTAAAATTATTGTTAGTCCGCAGTCCCCTTTCACTGCGCATTTCGCCGTGCTGCTGCAGGGTTTTACGGGTTATTTAATATACAGGTATGCCGGATTCAGTATTGTTACAACAATGGCCCACGGAGCATTCTCCCTCGTTTACTCCGCGGTTCAGAAACTGTTCACACTCACCGTTATATTCGGTATGGAATTCTGGAAATCGACAGACCTGTTTGTCGCGTCAGTATTAAAAGAGATTTCCGTCCGTTCTGAGGACTCAGCTGACAGTTCCATTGTTCTCACATTGATAACTTTATATCTGCTGATATATCTGGCGATGGGAATTTTCGCGGGATATTTCGCCAGGGTCCTGCCCGGAAGGCTTGGAAATGTCAAGACAAATATCCTGGCGGATTACCATCGCGCGGAGAAAAGCATCCTTCAGCCGGAGATTAATAAAGCAAAAAAATCATTTAGCAGATATCTGAGTTTCGGGCTGTTGGCAATTTTTATTACGATCACATATTTTGCGCCGTTTATAGCGCAGGGAAATTTTATTGATGCAGCCATGATATTCCTCAGAGCAGTGAGTATCATACTCTTTTGGATATACCTTGCTTCACCTTTATTCAAGAGGGTCCTGAAATCCAAAGTCATCCAAAATGTGAATACGGAAGAAATCAACAATATTATTTCGGCATTTCCTCAATTTAAAAGTAAGGCCGCGTTTGCCAGGCAGTATTCAAGAGCTAATAAAGGTATCTCAAGAATCGGTACCTTTATCTCGGTTTTAATGATAGTAGTGGTTTTCGATGAATGAGATTAAGAGAGACGTATACTTAGTTACCGGTCCCAGAAAATCGGGAAAGACAACACGCGTTATGAATCTCTTCAGGCCGGTTAAGAGTGTTTCCGGATTGTATGCACCGGTAATCGATGATAAAAGATTTGTGTACTCAATTCACAACCGCAGACTGATTCTTCTGGAAGCAGATGAGAATACACTTCAGGAAGATGTCTTTAAGACTGCGAACTACTCTTTCAGGCTCTCAGCTTTTGAATCAGCAAGGCAAGAGCTAAGCCTTGTCTCCGGACTTGGTACTGAATGGGTAGTAATTGATGAAGTCGGATATTTCGAAATGCGCGGGACGGGCTACGAACCGGTTCTGTCCGATCTTATAAGAGAATTAAAACCGGCACAGAAACTCGTACTTATCGTGCGCGGGGAGATTGTTGAAGAAGCAGCCGCAAAATACAATATTAATTTTCTTGCGCTGCCGGAATCTGTCTGAATTTCTTTTACTTATGGTATTTTTTTATAAACTCTTCCACCTCAGGTAATCCGCCCTGGTAGACTAAATAACCGTTATACGGTTCACGTTTAGTTATGTCGTCACAAATCGGTTCAAGCATCATTCTTCTCACCTCTTCCGGATCACTGGTCTGGCCAAGCACCCAGCCGAGTTTGATGTACGCTACTTCCGGAAGCATATTCGCGGCAGGGACGATACCCTTAGCCATTAAATCGCGTCCTGTATCATAAACAAACATATGTACAAAACCCCACAGAGTCTGAACGGTCATATAGATATGAATCCCCTTTTTAGCGGCACGCTCTATCGCAGGATACAACGGCTTATTCACGTGCCCCAATCCGGTTCCGGCAATTATAATCCCCTTATATCCGTTATCAACCAGTGAATCGATAATATCGGGAAACATATTAGGGTAATAGTAAACCATCGCCACTCGTTCCTCAAAGTAAGGCTTAACCGTTACGTTCCGGTCTTTACGGCGGTGGTTATATACTTTCTTAATCGGTTGTACTTCTTTTGTGGTTACAGTAGCAAGCGGAGTATCGCCGATAGTTCTGAATGTAGACCTGTAAGAAGAGTGCATCTTCCTTACCCGTGTTCCGCGGTGTAGCAGCCCGTACTCATCCGAGGTAGGCCCGAACATACAGACCATTACCTCCGCGATATCCCCGTGTCCGGCGGCAAAAGCCGCGTGCTGCAGATTCAGAGCGGCATCGGAACTCGGCCTGTCCGAAGATCTTTGCGACCCGACAAGCACAATGGGGACAGGGGGATTCTGCACCATAAAAGATAAAACCGTAGCTGTATGATGCAGAGTATCTGTTCCGTGGCCGATAACAATTCCGTCAATGCCGTTTTCAATTTCCCTGCCGATTGCAATTGCAAGTTTTTTGTACTGATCCGGGCCCATATTCTCACTGAATACCGCAAACAGTTTCTCGGTGGTGAGGTTGCAGATTGATGCCAATTCAGGAACGGCCCCGTACAATTCACCCGGAGAAAATGCGGGGATAACAGCGCCCGTCCGGTAATCAAGGCGGGAGGCTATCGTACCGCCGGTACCAAGCAACTTCACATTCGGTAATCCCGGCGTGTTAGGAAATTCTTTTTCAGGAATTTTATAAACCGCTTTCTTATACCCTGTCTCGGTAATTCCCGTTATGGTTTCGATATCAATTCCGACATTATATCCCGTCGGTATTTTGATAACAATATGCATATCGTCATCATTCTCAGCGCGGGGCAATACAGTACCGGTAAACTTACCGCGGGTGGAATCAATTTCCACCTGTCCCCAAACCCTCACATTAAATTTCATTAATATCTGAAGGGCCCTGCCCTTATATCCCTGAAAAATATCTTCTGCCATAGTTCTACTTACTGAAAAATAATTCAATGATCATAATAATTGCCGCAATTCCCTAAGTTCAATATTGCCTTCGGACATTTTTCGGAGCTGCCCCATTACCCAGTTCTCCATTGCTCCCTTTTTCACTGAAGTGTGGGACTGTTCAAACCTTTTTTTCAGGAATTCAACTCTCTCCAGGATCTTGTCCTTGCTGCTTCGTTTAAAGTTTATACTCATCAGTACGGATGCAAAATCCATTTTAGGATGCACAAAAAGTACCGGAAGCATTTTATGCGCAATTTCAAGTGCAAGATTTTCTTCAGTGATATATTTAAAGAGCTCATAAATCAGGCTGTAATCGAAATCGCTTACACCCGTGTGCTGTCCTTCCGTATATTTCAGCCTGTGCCCTATAAATGACCCGGTGAATTTGGGCGGAATCTTCAGGCCAAAATAAATTTTTTCAATTACCGGAAATAAATTCTTCTTAAAAATGTATGTATAAGTATCTTCAGGCACATCCCATTCTTTCAGAGTATGATATAATTTTATCACCTCCTCAGGTAAATCTTCCTTCAGATCATCAATCAGTTTGTTAGGAAGAGGAATCGCCGCTGAATCAGTATCGGGATACATTCTGTCCGCACCCGGCAGCACACGCTCGAAAATCGTCGTTCCGTCCGGAAAAGATTTTCTGGTTTCTTTCGGCACGCCTTCGAACGCCATTTTGCACCTTTCCCGGATTGTTTCAATCGCCGTAGGTATGTCCGGTTCAGGCCCCCAGATAATTAACTGCGCGTCATTACCGCCGGGCTGCAGCAATGCCCTGATCTTCTGCCATTCCTCACCTGATATCTGCGGCGCCAGATCCTCCGGAGAGGCCATATTAGGCTTCTCGATACAGGCAATTACTTTAAGGCGGTTGGATAATTCATCTGCGAAGGTTTTACCGGGCTGGAGGAAATGAGAAAGAATCCCCTTAAACTCCGGAAGATTAATCGCGACAGCCTTTAATTTAACTTTCTCCTTCTTACTTAGAAAAGAAATATGTACTGACTTTTTATCGAGGTTTTCATATTTAATTTCCCAGTTATCAGGGTCTTTAACTCTGTCATTCAGCTTGCGGCGGATATTCAGCAAGGCCCACTGACGGAAAGATTCATTATGAGTTAATGCGGGGATCCACTTAATGTGCGCGACGCCCTTAATCTCTACGCGGGATCCGCCGGCACAACTTACATTCACATCCTGGCGCGAAGCGCCCATCCCGGTCCGTACGTTCCCTGTACTCCGGTTGAGGAACCTGATATAGTTGCATAATTCTGCGACCTCCGCGGGATTAACACATTCGGGATGAGTTACAACCTCTATCAGCGGCATTCCAAGGCGGTCTGTTTTATAAACCCTGGTATGCCCGATATCGGATATTTCCCTGCACGAATCTTCTTCAATGCTTAACTGAATCAACTGAATATTCTTATGCTTAAGAGGCAGTTCGCCTCCGACACCAATAATCGCCGTTCGCTGGAAACCTGTCGGGATACTCCCGTCAAGATATTGTTTACGGGTAATATGCACCTCCCCGACAATGTTCATCTTGCACAACATCGCGATCTGTAATGAAATATTCAGGGCTTCACGGTTAATCGGGAAAGGCGGTGTGTCGTCAACTTCGTAAGTGCAGGTTGTCACATTTTTAAGGTGATACACTATTTGCTTTTTCGTCCTGAATTCCATCAGCGCGGTACCGTCATACTCACCTAATTCGCTGAGTGTCGGCCTCATATGCCTGATGACCTCAGCATCGTAATCATCCCCCTTCTGGAAAACGCCCGCGGGACAACGGCAGAAAAGTTTTTCTTTTGTTTTTAACTGCTGGTGGACTTCCAGCCCGGACATAAATCCTATCCGGTCATAATCAGCCTGGGTGGCTGAATTAAGGGGTACATAACCTGTTTCCCGAAGAGTTTCTTCGTAATTTTGGCGGGGATCAAAGTCAGACAGCATAATTTGAAGTAATATTTAAGATAGAATATTTAAATTTAACAAATTATTTGCTGTTAAAAGAAATGTAAATCAAGTCCGGTTAATTGGAACTGACACGATAAGTATCAGCCAAGGAAATGCCTGATGATTATCGCTGTCTCTTTCGGCTTCTCAAACTGGACAAAATGGCCGCATCTTTCAATATAATTCAGCTGAAAGTCCGGATTCTGTTCGCACCCTTTTTCGGCGATCTCTTCAGTCTTCAGTTCTTTATGCAAAATCGGATGCGGGATCAACGCATCATTCCGCCCGTATATCACAGCGACCGGAACGTTTATTTCGTGCAGGCGCGGAAATACAGGTTCATCCAGCATTCCGTGCAGCGAGTTCGCGACGACGTTACAATATGAACTGAAGTTTTTATACTGTTTCATTTTAATTCTGTCCTGAAGCATCGGCTCCATATCAGCGGGGACCTGAAAAAAGTTCGCGTTATAAGCAGCCCGTAACTGCTCATCATTCGGGTTGTAATAAGTTTCGGCAGTATAGTTCTGCTTAATCCATTTCATTTCTTCCGGCGCAAATGTCTCAAAACCGGCGGGAGCGATAAGTACCAGTCTGCGAAAAATTTCAGGAAAAGCTAAAGCGGCCGAGAGAACAACCTGTCCCCCCATCGAATGTCCGACTCCGACAACTTTATCAATATTAAGTTCTGCAATCAAATTCTTCAGTACAGAAGCATAATATGTTTGACTGCCGCTATGAAATCCCTTGGTCGATTTACCATAGCCGGGGAGATCAATGGCAATGCATCTGTATTTATCTTTTAACAGAGGGATCAGTTTGAACCAGGCGGGAATATAACTGGCGAGTCCGTGAATGAACAATAATACGGTCTCCCCCTGGCCTGTATCAAAGCAAGCGACCGTATCATTATTCACTAATTCAATGTTCCTGAAAGGAAAGTTATATTCTAATTCAGGGAACTGCATTTTAAATCTATTTTACGAAATCCTTAACCGCGCTTATGAACTCTTCAGGCTTTTCAATCTGAAGCATATGCCCGCAGTTATCAATTTCAACTACTCTGCAATCCGGTATCTGCGATTTTCCATACGCGAATACATCCGCAGTGAAACCGGGATTAAGATAGGGATTCGGGATCAGTCCGTCATACTTTCCGTGTACAATCAAAGCAGGTACAGTAACTTTTGAGAGCCTGTTATAAGTGGGTTCATCAAGCATCGCGTTTACGCATCTTACGACTGTGTAACAGAAATCTTCAAATTCAGATGCTTTCGCCATACGTACGCGTTCCTCTACCATCCACTCATATTTATCGTTCCAGGTATAGAAATTCATCGCGAGATTGCGGCGTATGGCTTCCTCCGGCGTTCTCTTCACACCATTGATGGTCATAACGCTGCGGAGCCAGTCACCTTCACCGCGTTCAAACTCTTCAATGCCTGCCGGTGCGGCAAGAACAAGTTTTTCGAGCATCTGCGGATATTTCAACGAGAAGATCAGGCCAATCTGGCCACCCATAGAATGTCCTGCATATACAAACTTTTTAACGCCTAAATGATCAGCTAAACGCTTAATCTGGTCAGCATAAAAAGAAAGTGTGTACGCGTACGGCTCTTTGGATGACTTTCCGTAGCCCGGAAGGTCAACAACGATTACGCGGTAAGTTTTTGAAAGTTCAGGAATAACATAGCGCCAAAATCCGGCGTTGCTGGCAAGTCCGTGAACCAGAATAAGTGTCTGCGGCCCGCTTCCCTCATCGATATATGCTATTGTTGGGTTCTTAAGGACTTTCTTAACCGGAAATCCGTAATTAATGTCATTAAACTCAAGCGCAGGCATATCTGTATATATGTAACCGCTGCAGCCGCTGAGTGACAATAAAGCAATAAGTATTAAAAATATCTTTTTCATCATCATCTCCTAAAACATCAGCCAGCTAAGTGAAGTAAAAATTACGAAAGGGTCTTTCGGTTTTTCTGAACTGTAATTATATTTGGCAGACGGTGACTTATAGAAATCGCCAAGGAATAAATACCCGCCGCTCAGTCCGACTGTTAAAAACACTTTAACATTATACTTTAGTTCGAAATTTACTTCGCTTCCCATATAGCTGTAAGAATTAGTTCCGGTTCCGTCTTTCTTCGCAACATTTGAGATCGCAGTGGCAAATCCAAGTTTACCGCTGAACTTATTAGGTATAAAATCACGTGAGACGGTAAGGAATCCGGCAGTTACGCCAAGTCCCATATTTGATATATCGTGCACGGCTGAATAATAGCGGTTAACAACCTGCGGATCCGGGAAAAGCAATAAAGCCCTGTGTGAGCTGTAAATACCCGTGGGTGCGCCCCAGACGTTTCCGGTAACAACGCTGCTTACCTGATTATCATCAGCGCCGTTGTTATCACCGGTTGTAAACATTGCTTCAAGTGACACTTTGTCCTGTGCGGTCATTCCATATTTGTAGGAAACCTGGCCGTTAACGGCTACGCCGAAAATGGAAGCATAATTTCCCGGAGTCGAAGTGCTGTCATCAAGAGTATCAATATTACCGAAGTTAGTCATTACGTACGCATCAGCCCACCATCTGCCGGCCTGGAAATCCCTGTTATAGGAGGCGTGTGTGCCAAGCCAGAACAGGTCAGAGCGATATTTGGATGTAGGGAGACTCAGCCTGACTGCGCCATTATATTCAGCAAGTTGACTGTTAAGTCCCTGGCTTAATACAGATACTCCGCCGGCATTTATTCCGTGGTCCCAAACATACCAAACATCTGCACCGACTTCAAGTCCGGGGTAAACAAGTGATTCAACATCAAGCATCCAGAGTGCAACGTCATCATCACTCTGAATCAGATTTTCATAGAGCTGATAATATCCCAATTTACCGAATGTAGTTTTATTAATATTTCCGTATAAACTTATTCCGACACCCTGCGTTCCCCAGTAACTAAGTTTATATGAACTTGTCTGAAAAGTACTTAAAGCCACAAGATTCGGGTCACGGGCGTTATCAAAAATTCTCTGCAGGCCTAAAACAACATTCCAGTCTGCATTGCGGGGCCTGATTTCAACGTTAGCCATCAATGTCTGAAGGTTTACCTGGCCGGCATTTATCGAGCCGCCTGCATTACCGCCGACGCTGTAGGAGTTATCTCCCCAGGTCATATCGACCTTAAAAAGGCTACGGAAAGTGGCAACACCGTCAAGTATCTGAGGTGTGTAAATAAACATAGGAACAAACCGCTGTTCAGAATAAACCGCCGTTCTTTCCCACGTAGTGGTGGTATTCGATCCGAATAAACGACCTATGATCTGAGCACGTAATAAATCGTTTGTTGTTGAAATATTAGATGCCGTACCGCGCGCAAACCAGTACCCGATGAATTTTAACTCCGGCGCTTTTGTTTCGGGGACCCTGGTCAGAGTCAGTGTGTCCTGGGCCTGAATAGGAGCGCCCGCCAGTAAACAAAAAGCTGCGAATAGCAGTATAAGTTTTTTCATTTATTTCTCCGGTAAAAAAGAGCAGCAGCCCCGGAGCCGGGACTGCTGCGTGATAATTCAAAAATTATTTGTTATTGTTTAACATATTTCTGAATATAGATAGGATATTTAACACCGCCGATTGTTGTGCTTCCGAATCCGCCTGCTGCTGTTGGAGCGCCGACGCCGGTGATTGCAGGTGTTGTCTGGATGATTTCATAGCTCATATTTGTACCGCTGATTGCATAAATACCGGTTGAGGTAACTGCTGTTGGCGTAGCCTGTGTAGCAACGATATTGATAATTTTCGCGCCTTTTGTAGCGTTTGTCGAAAGAGTATCAGTATTTGTCGATTCAGTTGTAGCATACGTACCTGTGAAGGTAGTAGTAGTGTTGCTGCTGTCAGTCTGAACTACTGTATATGACTTGTTAGCGTTGAATGTAGCAACAATTTTAACAGCTTTAAACGGAGCAACTTTAAGGCCATAAGGAACGTTTGTGCCCTGGCAAATCCAGGTACCGACGATAGGATCAGTCGGTGTGGTGTTTGTTGTTGAGTCTTCCTCTTTACATCCGGTAAAGAATAAGGTAGCAACAAATGCTGATAACAAGAAAAAGCGTTTCATGAGAACTCCTTTTGTTTGGTTTTGGTTGTTAGTTAGTTATTGAGTGATTTTGTGTAAATCGAGTAATTTAATTTTATTAATTTTTCCGGCGTCAGTTTTGGGTATCTCTTTTACAAACGCGAAATACTTCGGTATTTTATATTTAGCGAGCGACCCGCGACAGAAATCCAAAGCTGTTTCAGCCGTTAATATTTCACCTTCATTCAGAACTATATAAGCTTTTCCTACTTCCCCCCAGCGCTCATCGCTGACCCCGATAACCGCGGCCTCTTTGACCGCAGGATGAGTATACAGGAATTTTTCAATTTCAGCGGGATATACATTCTCACCGCCGCTGATGAACATATTCTTTTTCCGGTCAACAACGTAAACAAAACCTTCGCTGTCCTGCTTTACCAGGTCGCCGGTATGAAAGAAGCCGTCAGAAATCGCTTCGGCAGTTTCTTTTGGTTTCCGCCAGTATCCCGGAGTCACTACCGGAGAGCGGAGCCATAACTCACCGACTTCATCTGCATTGCATTCACTCCCGCTCTCATTCACAATTTTCGTTTCAAAGTAGAAGTTAGGAAAACCGATACTCCCCTTCTTTCGTATCGCATCATTCTGGTGAAGCGAGAAGCAGTTGGGGCCAACTTCAGTTAATCCGTAGCCTTGACGGATCGAAATTCCCTTTTCGTGCCAGATGTTTATAAGCGGAATCGGCATAGGCGCCCCGCCGACGATCGCGTAACGCACGCTCGACAAATCTGCTTTCTTAAAATACTCCAGGTCTGACATCATCTGCAGCATAGTCGGAACACCGAAAAGCAAAGTTGTCTTTTCACTCTCCATAAGACGCAATATCACTTCCGCGTCAAAACTCTGAAGCAGCGTATGCGAGGCCCCGTGAAGAAGGAAAGGAGTAAACAAAACATTCCATCCTCCCGTATGAAAGAACGGCGCATAACTTTGTGTATGGTCGGAAGAATGAAGATCAAGGCGGAGGCCTGTGTTGACTGCGTTCCAGAAGAGCATTTTATTCGTGATCATCACACCCTTTGACAGTCCGGTTGTGCCTGCTGTGTAAAGGATCATCACAACATCTTCTTCCGTAAAAAGCCCCGGAGGTACAAATTCGAAAGGGGTCACCGGATCTGTCAAAAACCCGGTCAGAGCATTAACTGATAATAAATATTTTACTGTTTTGGCAGCGTCAAGTTGTTTAGTTTGCGGTTCATACTCATCCTCATAGAACACAACTTCGGGATCAGCGTCCTTGAGTAAGATATCAAGTTCCCTGGGAGTGAGCCTGAAATTGAGCGGGACGAGTATAGCTCCGATCTTAATGCAGGCAAGAAACAGCATTACATATTCGGCACGGTTCCGGGAGTAAATCGCAATCCTCTCCCCTGGTTCTACATTCAGTTCATCGCGAAGATAAAGAGCTAATGCATTCGTTCTGAGATTAAAATCAGAGTAAGACCATTCAATGTTTCTGTTGTACTCGCGCAGAAAGAATTTATCCGGCGTGTACTTCGCCCACTTGCCAAGCCAGTCCGTCTGAAAATTATTCAGCATCTTTTTCCCTGGTAAAATAATATACTGTAAAACCTACAATCATTGATGCCAGAATTGCCATACTTGCGGCAACACCGGGATTCTCGCCCGTTGCTTTCGTGTAAGGCACAGCCAGTTTTCCGTAATACATAGTAAAGTGTACTATTACCGCTGTAACCGATGCTGCAATAGGAGCGATTTTGGGGACATTCTTAAAAAACATACCGAGCAGTATCGGAAGAAATGCAGCGGAGAAATATGCATAAACACCGTTCTGCGCAAAAATACCGACACTAAGTTTGGGGTTTAGCAATTGTTCGTATGACAAGTATATCGCTATCGCGCCAAAAACAGCAATTACGGCTTTGTTCAATGACATCAGAACAAAACTTTTTTTCTTTTCATCTTCCGGAAGATATTTTTTAAAAAGCGGTTCGATGATATCCACAGTTGCTGTTGTAGAAATTGACTGGATAAGGCCTTCGATCGTGGAGATCCCTGCTGAGATCAGTCCCAATACAACCAAAATACCGAAATAAACCGGAAACTCACTTACAACATACGCGGGAATAACACTGTCCAGGCTCAGCGGTTTCCCGTTGAACATAAGATCAGGGAACATTATGCGCGCATATAAACCGGTAAACACAACAAAGAAAAATATCATCTGTGAAATTACTGCCACGGTTAAGAATTTTTTAACGCCTGAATCAGATTTTATCAGCATCGACTTGGTTATTATGTGGGGCTGACAAACAATAGCAATTCCGACAATAATCTGCGTGAAGATAATTTCAAAATAGTCCCTGAACAGGAAACTGCTTTCATTAGTTGATTGTACAAGTTTTGGATCAATCGCGGCAAGTTTATCAAGGAACCCTTTCACTCCCTGGCTGAAATGTTCGTAACCCGAACCAAGCAATATTACCGCAACTATCAGCATAAGAATTGCCTGGACAGTATTTGTGTAAACCATTGAGTTTGCTCCGCCGAACATCATATATCCGAAAATAAAAACCACAATTCCGGTCAGGACGGTCAGTTCCGGTATATCAAGCGAGCGGGCTAAAACTTTAGTGAGACCGACACAAATCAGCACTATAAAAGTGACGAGCAGCATTGAAAGAAAAGCAAAAAACAGTTTATAGCCATCACTTCCGTAGCGGCTGCCCATCCACTGAGCCATAGTCTGCGCTTTTACGTTGCTGCCGTGTTTCCTGTAACTGTATGTAAGTATGACCAGTGAAACCATTGAGGCTACTGGCAGCACGATTGCAAAGGACAAGACCGCGGATAAACCGTAATACGCGATGAATCCCGGATTAATTACAAAAGTTGCCGCGCTGGTCATCGCAGCGGATAAAGACAAACCAACCGCCCACGGCGGGAAAGTAAAATTGCCCATTGCATAATCTGACATACTTTTGGTTTTCATTGCGCCGCGAATGACGATAATCAGAGTAGCAGCCATATAGATTGCTATCATAATTCGTGTGGCTGTCACCATATCTGTTCCAGTGGAGTTCATATTGATACCTTCTGCGTTACATTTTGAATAATATATTTGCGAAAGCCAGTCCGCCGCCGGAGCCCATAAAACAAACGATTTCACCATCATTTATCTTACCGGCTTTGCGTGCGATATCAAATGCCATAGGAATACAGGCTGAGCCTGTATAACCGTACCTGTCCATAATGGCATATGCTTTTTCGCGGCCTACATTTAAATTATCCAGCGTCTCCCATATCGAATTAATATTAATCTGTGTAAAGAAATAATGATCTATCTGCTGAGGAGTTATCTTAACCTTTGCGCAGGAGGTTTTAATCATCTCCGTCCATTTGGCAGGGTTTATTTCTTTGGGGAATTTTTTTACAAATTTCAGCAGGTGGTCTTTTTTACTTACAACCTCTTCCGTAATCGGGTATTTGGTTCCGCCTGCATAAATCCCCATCCAGTCAGCATACTGCCCCTCAGTATGGAGTGAACCGGTGAGATATCCTTCTTTCGCAGCGGACTGCAGCACTACTGCTCCCGCCCCGTCCGCAAAAAGCGTAACGGTCTTTTTGTCTTTCAGATCAAGGTATTTGCTCATAGCATAAGCGCCGACAACAAGAACATTGTTATACTGTTCATCTGATTTAATAAACTTATGCGCAGTATCAAGCGCGGTTACAAATCCCGCGCAGGCAGTGTTAAGATCGAATGTCCCGGCTTTTACTGCGCCGAGACGGTATTGCACAACAGATGCTGTTGAAGGGGAAATATATTCGGGCGTGTCAGTCGCGATAATAATCAGGTCAAGTTGTTCCGGTTTTACCTTAGCATCATTAAGAGCATCCAGGGCTGCTTCATAACTTAGATCTGCTGTCGACTGGTCCGGCAATGCCCATCTGCGTTCACGGATTGTCAGATTTTCGCGGAGCCAGGTGTCAACATCTTCACCTAATTGTTCATTAAACCAGGAATTGGGCACTGTATTCTCGGGAGCGTAAAAGCCGCTCCCCGCAATTTTGGAAGTTCTCATATTTCTAATCTACTGGACCAATCCGCCGTCAACACTTAGTACCGCACCGTTGATAAAAGCCGCATCTTCAGATGCGAGGAATGCATAAGCGTTCGCGATATCTTCCGGCCTGCCGAGCCTCCCGAGAGGGGTTCTTTCTTTAAGCCCGTTCAGTATATTTTCGGGTACGGTCGTTACCATTTCAGTAGCGATAAACCCCGGAGCAACCGCATTCACTGTTATCCCTTTTCTGCCTAATTCGCGCGCCCATACTTTCGTCATTCCAATAACGCCGGACTTTGTTGCGACGTAATTTGTCTGGCCGAAGTTTCCGTATAAACCGACAACCGAAGAAGTATTCACAATGCTTCCGCTCTTCTGTTCCACCATTACAGGCGCGACTGCTTTTGTACAGTTAAAAACACCCTTAAGGTTTACATCAATAACCTGGTCAAACTGCTCTTCGGTCATCTTGAGGAAAGATGCATCGCGGGTAATTCCTGCGTTGTTGATCAGAACATCAATGCGTCCGTACTCGGCAACTATCTGCTTAACTGCCGCATTCGTTGATTCCGCCTTTGTCACATCGACTTTAATGTACATAGCTTTCTTTCCGTCTTGTTTTATCTGCTCAACAAGAGTGTTACCGGCGGCTTCTGAAACGTCCCAGATCACAACTGTCGCGCCTTCAGATGCAAATTTAAGAGATGCGGCTTTGCCGATACCCTGCGCGCCGCCGGTGACCACTACTACTTTATTCACGAATTTATTCATTATAATTTATCCTCGTATTTAACGTTTGAAAAATTCCAAACGGTCATTCATTAATTTTATTTGCCGTCATTTCAGGCAGTTCAGTTCTTTATCATTTTATTCCGCTCCGAGATCCATTCGGAAAGAAAATTCCTGTGGTGCTTTTCCATCAGTTTATAAAATGTTTCCATCTCCACCATCCTGTTGAAAAGTACATCCATCTTATTCACCTTCTTCGCCGAAGCAACTTTTTCTTTCAGTTGCCCGGCAAGCCGGGTGTTGTTTTTAATAAGTTCAAGATTGTTACGGAAGGCATTTTCGAAAATTTCCGGTTCGATTTCATAAAAATCTTTACGGTTATCTTCAGGCGACCAGGCTTTACGGACGAGTTTATGGTCACGCAGCCTTCTCAGTATCTGGCTTACCGGGCCTTTGCTCCTTCCGAGAGCTTTAGCAATATCAGTAAGTGAAAGCGGCTCCGGGGCATATATAAGCAGCGCCACTACGTGCCCCATCAGTTTATTCAGACCGAATGATTTATACGCGTCACCGAACCTCTGGATCAGTTCTTTGCGTATCCTTTCTTCTGCGTTGGTCATTTATCTCTTAATATTTCTTTACTATCAGGGCTGCTGCCTCGCCCCCGCCTATACATAATGAGGCAAGCCCGGTTTTAGCATTGCTGCGCTTCATTTCATAAAGCAGTGTGGTGAGTATACGCGCTCCGCTTGCTCCGATAGGATGGCCAAGAGCAATCGCGCCGCCGTTAAGATTTATTTTTGAAGGATCAAGCCCGAGAATTTTATTTACGGCAATTGAAACGACAGCGAATGCTTCGTTAATTTCATAAACGTCAATATCGTCTTTGGTCATTCCGGCTTTTTTGAGAACTTTTGCTATCGCGTCGGCAGGAGCGGTAGTGAATTGAATCGGCGCTTTTGCGGCGGAACTCTGGGCAACAATTTCAACAAGCGGAGTTAAGCCGAGTTCTTTTGCCTTTTCTTCGGACATTATTAATAATGCGGAAGCGCCGTCATTAAGTTTTGAAGCATTTGCTGCGGTGACAACGCCGTTTTTGTCGAATGCCGGGCGAAGTCCCGCGATCTTATCAAATTTAACATTGCCCGGCTCTTCATCTTTATCCACGATAGTCTCGCCGGCGCGGGATTTAATTGTTACGGGAGTGATTTCTGCCGTGAACTTCCCTTCCTTCTGGGCCGCGAGAGCGCGGTTGTAGGATTCAATCGCGAAAGCATCAAGTTCTTCGCGCGTCATTGAAAAATCTTTCGCGCAGGCTTCGGCACAGTTGCCCATATGAATCTGATTATATACGTCGATGAGACCGTCCGTAAGTATGGAATCGAATATCTGCCCGTTACCCAGACGATAACCGTTCCTCGCGCCCTGGAGGATATACGGAGCGTTTGACATACTTTCCATACCTCCGGCGATAATTACATCGGCATCACCCGCGGCAATCGCCTGCTGGGCAAGCATAACGGCCTTCAGGCCGCTGCCGCACATTTTATTGATTGTAAGACACTCTGTTTTCTCCGGAAGGCCGGCATAGATGGCTGCCTGGCGCGCGGGGGCCTGGCCTAATCCGGAAGAAATAACATTTCCCATTATCACTTCATCAACAAGTTCAGGTTTTATGCCGGATTCAGCTATGAGGGCTTTAATAACAATGGCGCCCAACTGGGGGGCGGAGACTGACGCGAGGGCTCCGTTAAAAGCTCCGATCGCCGTGCGTTTTGCGTGTGTGATAACGACTTTTTTCAAGGGAATTTGCCTTTCTCAACGTTTGGAAAATTTCAAACATTCCAAAAATAGAAAAAGCCGGGATGCGGCGCAAGTAAAAAGAAATATTTTTTCTGCCTTCTATATCTTGAATAGATTCTGCCGTACCCTAAGAAGAGCGGATGTAGAAACAGACTGATTAGATACCGACAGATACGCGGATTTTCTTCATTATTAGTTTAATAACATCCGACTTATAAAAATAAGTACCCTGTCTTTATCATCGTTACTTTCCTCCCGGTTCACCTCGATTTATGCGATGTTTCATCTGCAATCCGGGATTATTCTTTGGCTCAATTTTTGCTTCCTGAATATAAATATTATTGTATAGGACAAAAATGAATTACTCTGTTTCGGTTATGACTCGCTTTCTTTCACTTCTTTTTATAGTTCTGCTCACTTCGCCGGTTTTTTCCCAAAATTATCTCCGCGTAAACGGACAAAAAATCGTTGACGGTTCCGGAAATGAAATTCTTCTCAAAGGTATCGGCCTGGGCGGCTGGCTGGTCCAGGAAGGTTATATGTTCGGCACATCCTCCTTTGCCAATGCTCAGTGGGAAATTAAAAAGAAAATTGAAACCCTTATCGGCGCGACCAATACCGACCTTTACTATAAAAAATTCCGCACAAACTTTATCAAACGCGAAGATATACAGCAGATTAAGACGTGGGGCTTTAATTCGATACGTCTGCCAATGCATTACAACCTGATGACTCCTCTGGGCCAGCCGGGTGTCTGGATCGAAGAAGGCTTTACGATTATTGATTCATTACTCTCCTGGTGCGAAGAAAGCCAAATCTATCTGATCCTTGATCTTCACGCCGCGCCCGGCGGACAGAACAGTTCGAACATAAGCGATTACAATCCCGCGGCCCCTTCCCTCTGGCAGAGCGACGTTAATAAGCAGTCAACGGTGTTGTTGTGGAAAAAGATTGCTGAACGTTACTCAACAAAACGCTGGATAGGCGGCTATGACCTGCTGAATGAAACAGTTTGGAATTTTGGAGGAAACAATCAGCCTCTACGCGATCTTTATATCCAGATCACACAGGCTATAAGGCAGGTGGACACTAACCATATTATTTATATCGAGGGTAATCAATGGGCCAATGATTTTACCACTCTCACGCCTCCCTGGGATGCCAATATGGTTTACAGTTTTCATAAGTACTGGAACGAAAATTCAGTTTCCGCGATCCAGTCTTATCTGAATCTCAGGACCCAAACAAACCGCCCGTTGTGGTGCGGTGAATCGGGAGAAAATTCAAATCAATGGTTTGCTGATGCAATCGCGCTTCTCCAGGCTAACAATATCGGCTGGGCCTGGTGGTCGCATAAAAAACTTGAGTCTATAAGCGGGCTTACATCAATAGTAAAGCCGGCGGAATATGACGTACTGCTCAGGTACTGGAGCGGTCAGGCACCGCAGCCTACCGTCGCCTATGCTGTCGATGCCCTCGATAAATTCGCTCAAAAGACACTCCTTTCACAGTGTGTGAAAAACACAAACGTAATTGATGCTATGTTCAGGATGCCCGGAAATACATCCACCCTTCCTTATTATCAGGTCAGCCTGCCGGGAATAATTTATGCCCCCCTTTACGATCTCGGCCAGAATAATTACGCTTATAAGGACAACGATTTCCAGAATCTCGGCAGCGGTTTTTATAACAGCGGCTGGACTTTCCGGAATGACGGCGTGGATATCGAAAGATGCTCCGACTCATTCAGCAACGGATACGATATCGGATGGATAGAAACCGGAGAATGGTTGAATTATACAGTAAACATAGCTCAGGCAGGAGTTTACAAGGCCGACTTCAGGGTTGCGTCACCTAATTCGTCAGGAATGATGATCATCCGCTGCGATAATAATGTAGCGGGTAAAATGGCTACTGTCTCTAACACCGGCGGCTGGTCAAGCTGGGGCAACGCAGTAAGCGACAGCGTGTTGCTGCCCGCCGGCAAGCACACAATAATGATCCAGGTTCTTAACGGCGGATTCAATCTGAATTATATTGAATTTACTTTCCTGCGCCCCACTGCGGTTGAACAGGAAGTGAACGGCTTGAATTTAAAACTTACTGAAGCCCATCCGAATCCGTTTACCGACCATACTTCAATCAATTATGAAATCGCAGAATCGGCTAAAGTGAATATAATCGTTTATGATCTGCTTGGCAGCAAGGTTGCTGAATTAGTAAATGCTGAAAAGGATCCGGGCAGTTACTCGGTTGATTTTAACGGGGAGTCTTTACCGTCCGGTACTTACCTGATTCATTTTAGCGCCGGGAAATTCCGTGAAACTAAAAAGATTGTGCTGCTCAATTAATTAAATAAACATTTGAATTTGCGATAAGTTTAGAATGAAAATAAAAGTTATCACCGTTGCATTTTTCCTGACAACCCTCATACAGGCACAGACACTGCAGCAACGAATTGACTCACTTGCCGGACGGATGACTCTCGCGGAAAAAATTCTGCAGCTTCACAAGGAGGGGGGAATGACCACTGCAGATAATATCAGGCTCGGCATTCCCGGTTTCAGTATGGCTGACGGCCCACACGGAGTTCGTGAGGGAATGGCGACTTCGTTTCCTGTTGGTATCGGTATGGCTGCGACCTGGGACACTGAACTCGCGGAACGTGTCGGGAAAGCGCTCGGAGAGGAATTCCGCGGTAAAGGCAAGCACCAGATGCTTGGGCCCGCAATGGATATGACCAGAGACCCGAGAAACGGGCGTACTCCTGAAAGCGGCGGCGAGGACCCTTTCCTGAATGCTATGATAAACAGCGCGGCAACTAAAGGAGTACAGCAGACTCCCATAATAGCAACCGCAAAACACTATAACGGAAAACATAAGCAGGCAAACCGGACAAACAACGATTATTTTATTCTGCAGCGGCAACTGATGGAACACTACGGTTTGAATTTCAGGAAAAATGTTCAGGACGCAGGCGCTCTTTCCGTGATGAGCGCCTATAATCTGATCAACGGTTTTCAGGCAGCTGAAAATCCAAATCTTTTGACAACAATCCTCCGCACCAACTGGGGCTTCCCCTTCTATGTTGTTTCCGACTGGGGAGGCATAAAAAATTCCAAATACGCAATCAACGCAGGCAATGACGTATGTATGGGCTCGGATCATTATCAGAATGATCTGCTTAACCTCGTTAACACGGGGCAGGTCAGCACTGCAACGATAGACAAAGCAGTGAAAAACGTTTTACGTACAAAGATAGTTTCCGGAATGATGGATTATCTGCCTTCCGGAAACCCCGAAGATGTAAACAGTTCCGCGCACCAGCAGCTTTGTCTTGAAGCGGGAATGAAAAGTATTGTTCTGCTCAAAAACTCCGGACATATACTCCCAATAGCGAAAGATACTATTACTAAGATTGCTGTGATAGGCCCCAATGCCAATATTATGCAGACAGACGGCACCGGAAGCAGTTGGGTAACTCCTTTTTACACAATAACCCCCAGACAAGGAATTGAAAATTACGTCGGCGCATCAAAAGTTCTTTATGCCGAGGGGTGCACAATCGCGGGCGGTTATGCGGCCGATTACAATGACGCTCTCGCCAAGGCGGCGCAGGCGCAGGTTGTAATTTACTTCGGTGGGTTAGACCAGTCACAGGAGGGTGAAGGATTGGACCGTGCGAACGGATCAATCGAACTCCCCGGAAATCAGAAATCAATGATCAGCCAGCTTGCGGCAGTTAATCCGAATCTTATCGTTGTTTTGGTCAGCGGCGGAATAACAGGAGTGAACAGTTATTTATATAAGGTTAAGGGCCTCATTCAGGCATTCTATCCTGGACAGGAAGGCGGAAACGCAATTGCCAGAGTGATCTTTGGCGACTACAATCCTTCCGGAAAACTCCCCGTGACCATTCCTAAAAGCGATGCCCAGTACGGAACAGAAATAACAGATTTTGATTTCACAAATGATTTCGGATGCGGATACAGGTGGTTCGACAATAAAGGTTACGTGCCTGAATTCGCGTTTGGTTACGGACTGAGTTATTCAACATTTAGTTTCTCCAATTTCACTTCTCTTAACTCCAACGTTGATCTCGGCAAGAATGTTAATGTCTCGGTTGACGTTACTAATACAAGTAATGTCGGCGGTACAGAAACAGTCCAGTTATATGTCAGCAAGCCGGGAAGCCCCGTCTCCCGCGATATCAAGGCACTGATCGCATTCCAAAAAGTTTATATTGAAGCGGGACAGACAAAGACAGTGAGTTTCGAAATCACTCCAGAGAATCTCTATTACTTTGATGAGAATAATCCGTCATATAAGATCGAGGCCGGTAGTTATATACTGAGGGCAGGCAATTCTTCCGATAACCTCCCGGTCCAGGTTGGTTTCAATATCATACAGCAAACGCCAAAACCCGATCTTCAGATCGCGAATGTATATACAATCCCCCGCTATCCGGTAATCGGGGATAAAGTGCAGTTTGCCGCCACAATAATTAACCGGGGTTCCGGCGCCAGCCCTGCCGGAACTTCTCACGAGGTCCGCTTCAGCGTTAACGGAGTACAGATAAGCAAATCGATAAGTTTTACGAACAGCATCCCGGCAGGCGGTATGGCTTTTGTCTCCGGGGATGTGCCTGTTGGCAGTTCGAGTTTTTGGGATGCAGCGTCGTTGGGACAAAATGTTGTCCGGGCAATTGTAAATCCCTCTAATATGATTGACGAGACCTATCAGAACAACAATACAAAAGATATGTTCTTCAGTGTTTATCCGGTACCGCCTGTAAATCTTGCCCTGAGAAAGACTATCTATGTCTCATCAATTGAAGGTGCCGGATATGAGGGGTACAGGGCGATTGACGGAAGTTACGGCACGAGGTGGTCCTCAGCATTTTCAGATCCGCAGAACCTTGTTATAAATTTCGGAAGTGTAATCAGTTTTAACCAGATAAAGCTGTCCTGGGAAGTAGCCTACGGTAAAGAATATTTTCTTCAGACAAGCAATGATTCGATTAACTGGACAACTATATTTTATCAGCCCAACGGATCCGGCGGAGTTGAAGTGATCAATGCGAACAGTCAGGGTAAATTTCTTCGTATGCTGGGATTAAGACGGGGCACAGCCTACGGATATTCGTTATATGAAATTGAAGTGTTTAACAATACCGGCACAGATATAGACCTCGAAGAACCGGAAAACTCGGAACATTTTGAATTTAATCTGTCACAGAATTATCCTAATCCATTCAATTCGTCAACGACAATAAATTTCTATCTTCCGGACGATTCATCTGTAAGGATAAAAATATTAAATTCATTAGGCGAGGCAGTGTATGACGCGGATTACGGATTTATGCAAAAAGGTCCCCACTCTGTTAACTGGGCCGCTAAGGATAGAAGTAATTCTGTACTTCCAAGCGGAGTCTACTTCTGCCAGATCATCATTCCGGGTAATACGCTGATTAAAAAGATGATGCTTCATAAGTAACCGTTTGTACTGCAACGCATAACCACCGGCTTTAAAGTAAGAAACCCGGTTCGCATTGACCGGGTTTCTTTATTTTTATAAAACTTTCTTGATCTCCCCCATTTTCATCTTCACTGCTTATTACGGCAGATCAATATAACAGCGAGTTCATCGAATGCGGGAGCAGTTCTACCTCACAGAATTTCTGCCCGTAGAATACTTTACATTTTATTTTATCATCGCTCTGGTTCATAATCACAGTAACCATACTTCCGTCTTCGTTCCTGAAAGAGGTGCTGAGAAGGTGGCTTCTGCTTGAAACCGTGCTGACTCTCCTTGCATTCGGCCTGATAAATTTTGAAAAGTGACCGATATAATAATATGACGGAGTGAAAATCAATTCACCCGTTTGTACATTTGCGTGCACAGGAGCGAAACAGAGATTCATTACGTGATTCGGCCCGCCTGTTTCATCCAGCAGAATGTTCCAGTCGGTCCATCCGACTGTTCCGTTATTAAAATCGTTTATCATAGAGCGGCCGTACTTCTCGGCATTCGGCCAGTACTGGTATTTATTTGCGTCAAAACTTTCCGCACAGCCCTCAGTAAACAATAATTTTTTAGAAGGAAAACTTTCATACACATTCCCGACATTTTCAAACATCGGCTGACCGCCAGCCCAGGTTTCATACCAATGGAACCCTACACCCCACGCGTATTTCGCCGCTTCGGGATCTGCAAAGATGGTATTAGCTCTGTGGCTTATCAGGTCCCGGTTGTGGTCCCAAACGATAATTTTCTTACTCGATAACCCGGCTTTCTTGATTGTGGGCCCTAAGTATTTTTTCAGAAAGTCTCTCTCTTCTTCCGCTGTGTAGATACAGGATTCCCATCTCTGCTTCGCCATCGGTTCATTCTGGATCGAGAATCCCCATACGGGTATTCCTTCGGCTTCATAAGCCCGGATGAACTTAACATAATAATTTGCCCAGGACTGATAATACTGCGGTAAAAGTTTTCCGCCCTGCAGCATAGTTTTATTGTCCTTCATAAATGCCGGAGGGCTCCAGGGGCTTGCATATAACAGGATTGAACCGCCCGCGCTTTTAATCGCCTGTTTAATGAACGGAATACGGTACTGCTTGTCGTGCGCTATGCTGAAGGTTTTGAGGTCAGCGTCGCCATCTTCTATATATGTATAGCTGCCTGAACTGAAATCGCAGCTATGAATGTTCGTCCGCAGAAGTGAATACCCTATCCCGTTGTTTTTATCGAAGTATGCGGTCAGGAACTCTTTTTGTTTGTCCGCAGGAAGCTTTGCAAACACTTCCGCTGATGCATCCGTTGCAGCGCCGCCTATACCGATAAACTCCTGAAAAACTTTATCAGGATTTACAAAGACTGATACTTCATTTTCAAAAGGCTGCGAAGCCGGACTAAAAGTGATCTCAGCAGTTTTCGACAGCCTGAGATCCGTGTTCTGCGCGGTCGAATAGATAGTCACTTTATCACTCTTCCCGGAAACGGGATTCTCCGTTTTTACCGGAGCGGTCTGTGATGAGTACAAAGTAATTGCAGAGACTGCAATAACTGATAACATAATTCTAAACATTTTGTTCTCCTGTTTTCACCTTTCGGCGTTTAATAAAAAAATATTTATTAGATCATTATCCTCAACATCCTCAGCAGCAAACCAATTAAGGATATCAGGGATTAACATTATTCATTTTCTGATAGTCTTTTATCCATTGGTACATCGGCGAAGTAAAAGGCGCAGCCGTTATTCTTCCGCCGAATCCGATGAAGCGGTAAACATACATAGGAAGAGTTCTCCCTGCGATGCCCGGGAGCATCTGACTATTGATCGACACAGAGTATTTCGAAGCCAAAGCCACGGTACGTTCGTTCAACAGTTTTTCAACATTTCCGGACTTTAACATTAAATTCAGTTCACTCTTCACAGATTCGAACGGCTTAAGGAAGAGTGAATCCGCATCTTTTTTCCGGATGATCCTGAAGAGATAAAATCCTTCATCCCCATTCAACGGGCCAATAACTTCCCCTGCCTTTCCCTTTTCGAGCTGTTCAGTAAACGGCTTATAATTCTCATAAGGCAATAATGAATCTGTCACGAATCTTTTCTGAACATATCTTTTTGAAAGGCCGGCAAAATCACCGCCTGACCTCAGCGCATCCATAATCGAGGAGATTGTATCCAGCTTCGCGTGGAAAATTATTTCAACCACAACTTTCCCGAGCGCCTCTTTTGAGGAATTCATTCTCCTGTAATACTCTTTTAATTCAGAGTCTGTGACCTTAACAGAATCAAGATAACGGTTGCGTATCAGCTGGGCCAGCGCATTTGACCTCCACATTTCGAGTTGCTTTTCCACTTTGCCTTCAACGCCCGGGACCGATTTCAATCCTTCCCTGACAAGCAGCTCATCCTGAGTTATCTTATGCAGTTCCCTCACAACTTTCCGCATAATAGAATTTATTTCAGCGGCTTTGATGCTGAAACCGTGAAAAGAAAAATGATCAAGAATGTCGTTGTATGTCAGCGGATTATCGGGAAATAATATCACAGGAGTATTGAGCTGATCCTTAGATGATTTTTTCCGTTGATCAGATATCTCTTTTTCGCCAAGGCTGATGACCGAGTCAGGATTAACTGCTGGATACAACTTAATTAACCGGTCCTTAAAGTTCAAGGTTATGAGTTTCACCATTTCTTCATTAAGATCGATTCTTATTTTACCCAGGAGGCCGGCAAGATATTTCTCTCCATATGCTTTTAATCTTCTTTCCTTCAGCCGGTTTTTAGCAAGATCCAAAGGGTCTTTCGGCTCCCCTTTTTCTGTCTCAACTTTGAGAACCTTGAAAATATGCCAAACCTCACCGTCCTTAAGCGGCACCGAATATTTGCCGGCAGAAGTATTAAAGACTACATCCTCAATCACTTCATCAACAATGTTTCCGTAACGGATAACCAGCATTTTCTTTGAGATATTCTCTGGCTGAGCAAGGAATACTGAATCAAAGTCAGCCCGGCCATCATTCAGGCTCCGGTAGGTACTAAATACCGAGGCTGAGTCAGGATTTGAAATTGCAATAATTGACAAAGCTTTTTTGCTTTTCGCTTCCGCTTTCTTCAGGTCGGCGTCAGAAATAATGACATTTTTTTCGACAGTGGATTTAAATAGTTCATCCCGGATCAGCATCTTACGGAGAATACTGATATAGCCTGTATAATTCTCGTCCGTGCCGAATCCCATCGACTCAGCTTCTTTGGCCCACAGTTTCTCGGCAATAAGCGAAGCGAGAAACTGCAGTTTTCCGCTGTCCTGTCCGAAAGACTTATCATCAACCTGAGGAGTAAAATTATACCTGTCATTAAACTGACTGAGATTAATTTCTCCCCCACGGAATGAAGCAACGGGCTTATCCTGGCATCTGACAAGTGGTGCAGATAATATTACTAAAATCAGCAGTAATGAGCTTATTTGGTGTGCAACTTTAATTCGGGGCTCCGTGAAGAAAAATGGGAAAAATATTCAAATAAAAAATTCAACGAGTCAATATATAAAAAGGGCAAGTTTTCCTCACTAACCGGATTACTTGCCCCATTCACTAGAGGTACTAAAAATGTTCTGTTTGGGTTATTTTAATATAAACTTCTGTTCGAGTTTATCAACATACACAGTGAATTCCCCCGGCTCAACAATTCGTTTATTATCTCTGCTGATGAAAGAGAGATCTTTTTGTTCAAGAGCGAACTTAACCGTTTTTGTTTCACCCGGCTGTAACATAACTTTTTCCGCCCCGCGCAGCTGGCGAACAGGACGCGAAACGCTGCCGTACAGATCACAAATGTAGAGTAAAACGGCCTCTTTCGCTGAAATTGAACCGCAATTCTTTACATCAACAGTCACTTCAATTTTCTCGTTTTTAGTATAAGCATTTTTATCAAGTTTCAGATTTGAATATTCGAAAGAAGTATAGCTAAGCCCGTGTCCGAATCCCCACTGAGGGTCGTATTTGAGTTCATTTGCCGATTCCAGCGGCTTATGATCGTAATGATATAAAGCATTGGAAAATTTCGGATAACTGAAAGGCAGTTTCCCGCTGGGAACAGTTTCTCCGGAGATGATATTTGCGATTGCATCACCGCCCCGCATTCCTGGGAGCATTGCCACCAAAATCGCCGGAGTCTGGTCAACTATCTTCCTGATCACGCGCGGGCGCCCCTGAAGCAAAACAAGAACGACTGATTTGTTAACTTTATTCAATTCTTCCG
>CAIMOS010000116.1 GCA_903843135.1 uncultured Ignavibacteriales bacterium
GAATATTGAATCTAATGGTAAATCTATGACTGAAGCACAAACACGCTTTAGAAAAGGAATGGCTAAATTTAGAGCTCTAAATCTGCTAGATGAGATTTTGGAAAAGTCTTACAAAGACAATGTTTCTAGAGATAAAATTCAAGAACTCGGTGAAAAAGTTAATAAAGAAAAGCAAAAAGAATAATAAAAAGAAAAAGAAAAGTGTGTTGGTTTCAAGGAACATACAGTATTATAACCAGAACCTAATGATCCTCGTAATAAACATGCGCAATCTCGATGAAATAAATTATGTTATTAAGGCAAATTTAATTTATTTGCGAATACCTTTTGTAAATTTAATACTAGTGCAGACATCTATGAAAACCTTAATATTTCTCAATTTTCTATTGCTTTTTCAAAACTGTTTTCTTTTCAGCCAACAACAATTTACCGGACACTGGAACGGAAAACTTAACGTAGGGGCGAAAGCCCTGGCGATAGTTTTTAATGTAACTGCAAGCGGCGATACATTAACTGCTACACTTGACAGCCCCGACCAGGGCGCGATGGGAATTAATGTCCGCTCAGTTTCAGTTGCGGGCGACAGCATTTTCTTCGATATAAAAATAATCGGCGCATCTTACGCGGCAAAATATATTGCTGAAGGGGATTCCGCCCGGCTGACCGGTAAATTCAAACAGTCGGCCTACTCATTTGACCTCACCTGTACCAGGAGCGAAAAAGCATTTACATTAAACCGGCCGCAGGAACCGAAGCCGCCATTCCCGTACTTTGGGGAGGAAGTTGAATTTGAAAACAAAACCGCGGGAGTGAAATTCAGCGGTACATTTACGCGGCCCAAAGAAGGGAAGAGATTCGCGTCGGTCATTCTTGTCACCGGTTCCGGCCCGCAGGACAGGGATGAATCATTATTCGGACACAAACCGCTTGCCGTTATAGCCGACCATCTGACCAAAAACGGTTTCGCGGTATTAAGATATGACGAGAGGGGTGTGGGAAAATCAACCGGGAATTATTCAGAAGCAACCACAATGGACTTTACCCTCGATGCGATCGAGGCTGTCAAATATCTTAAATCGAGAAGCGATGTTGATTCCTCCAGGACCGGAATAATAGGACACAGCGAGGGGGGAGTTGTGGCCCCGATGGCAGCGGCGATGTTCCCCGGCGTGAATTTTATAGTTATGCTTGCCGGGCTTGGAGTTCCCGGAGATGAACTGATGCTGATGCAGTACCGCGCGGTGATGGAATCAGAATCAGCGCCGGAAAGCAAAATTGAAAAGCAGCTAATATTCAACAGGGAGCTCTTTGAGATTGTTAAATCCGAAACCGATTCAGCGAAATTCTTTGCGGCCGCGGATGACCTGATCGCGGAATTCCAAAAAGTGCTTACGCCCGAAGAGAAAGAAATCCCCGATTTCAAACCCGAAACGCTCCGGAATATGCTGAAAATTGTAAATACAAAATGGTTCAGGTATTTTATAAATACTGATCCCAAAGAATACCTGGCAAAAGTAAGGGCGCCGGTCCTTGCATTAAACGGCACAAAGGACATCCAGGTTCCGTATAGGGAAAACCTCGCCGCGATAGAGAAATCCCTGAAAGCCGCGGGTAACAAAAATTACAAAACCGTCCCGCTCGAAGGATTAAACCATCTTTTCCAGAAGTGCGGTAAGTGCAGTATAGAAGAGTACGGAAAGCTCGAGGAAACTTTTAGCGAAGCGGCCCTGAAGGAAATCTCGGGCTGGATGGCCGGAATTACAAAATAAGCCGCGGTTTTCCCTGCTAACTTAAGCTTAACCGGGATTACCGCAGTGATTCTATCCGAACCTGTATTCTATACCGAGGTTAATAAACCGCTGCGAATAAACATTCTGTACGCGGATCGGCGGTTTGAACACGGGGTTTAAGTTAAACCACGTATATGAAGCCACGTTATATTTGTTAAATACATTCAGCAATTCAACCGACACCGTAAGCACTGCTTTGCTTTTAAATTCCTTTGCCCAGCTCATTCCAAGGTCTGAACGGAAATAAAACGGAAAGGTCTGGCGGGATGTTGTCACCATATCTATATAAGTGCAGTTTGCGCCGGCTGCTGTATTAGTGCGGGTCACATAAGGATAAAACAGATAACCGGATCCGATCAGGAACACGACGTGCGCCTGCATTGAAGGGAAGCGGGGCATCCTGTCCTGAAGGAATATCCGTAATGTATGTGTCTGATCGAGCATTCTCCGTTCGTAATTTTTACCGGCGGACGCAAACTTCTCGCGGCTGTTCAGGTAACTGTAACCGATCCACGTCTTCATTGTCTTTACAACTTCTCCCTGGAACTGAAGGTCAAATCCGTAGGCGTAACCGTCCCCCCTCTCCCTTCCGAGGTATTCGAGCCGGATCTGGTCAACATAAAACCTTCTTATATTTGAAAGTTGTTTATAAAAAACCTCCGCTTCAAACTTCATTTTATTTTTAAAAAAGAATTCCC
>CAIMOS010000117.1 GCA_903843135.1 uncultured Ignavibacteriales bacterium
ATCAGAGTATTATCAAGATCAAATACAACAGCTTTAATCATTTGTTTCTCTCATTTTATTCAATAAATATATCGCAGCCAAATAAGATTTATGCTTAAATCCGGATATATAACCCTTACATACAGAGGCAGTTATTAGGTTTTGTCTAAAGTTTTCTCTAGCCGACAAATTGGAGAGATGAACTTCAATCACAGGAACCGCAGATATTTCAATTGCGTCCCGTATAGCGACTGAAGTGTGAGCATAACCACCGGGATTCAATACAATTCCGTCAAATTTTCCGAAGGAACCGCTAATTTGATTTATTAACTCCCCTTCTGAGTTTGACTGAAAAAACTCGAAGGCGTGCTCCGGAAATTCCGCTTTAATTTTGTCATTTATTTCATTCAGAGTGATTGCTCCGTACTTTTGTGCATCGCGGAGGCCTAATTTATCGAGATTAGGGCCGTTGAGTACGAGTATGTTCATTTGTCCTCTACCTCAACCATCTCGCTGATTATTTCACGAAGTTTGGGGGTCAGATACACATTATCGACGCCAAGTTCTTTTAGGGCCGTAGCCAGAATAATCGCCTTACGTTGTGTGTTTGCGAGCTTATTTATTACAATAACACTTGATTCTTTAACAATGCAGTATCCACCCTTAAAATCACCTTTCTCAAATCTGACCGTTGCGCCAAGTTGCACCGCCAACTCTTTCAGCTGTTGGGTTATTTCCTCAAATTCTTTCTCTTTGAGCTTCATTCATTTTCCTGTTTCTTAACAAACGGTCGGTAATAAAACAGCCCAAACACGGTAACCAGGTCGAGAAGCGAAACTATAGGCATAAAACTGAATGTTTTGATCCGTTCAATATAAAACTGAACTGAATTTTCCGGATTAAATTGGGAATAGTACAACATTGCGAACAGTTTGTAATCATACTTCCAAATCAGATACAGCTCAAAAGGCGCCGTTAATGTTATCAGGACAAGCGAAATGAATAACCACCCTTCGTTTTTCAACGACAGCCCTGAGGTAAAGACCCATAAATAGAAACACAACAAAAATGCGAGATATGCGAAAATGCTGATGGATAATGATGGAATTAAACCATAAAGAAACCCTCTTAACATTTCAGTCTGGAACAAGGCCTTCATAGCCAGTTCAGGACCCTCAAATAAAAAATAAAAGGCTGAAAAGCGGGTAATATAACTTCCGAACCAAACCGCTCCGGAAACGGCTGCCAGTAAAATTAAAAAATTTCGAAGAGATTTATTTTTAATCATATATTTCATAATTATTTATGTCAAAATAACCAAAAAAAATGAAACTAGCTTCAATCGATATTGGAACAAATACAGTTCTTATGCTAATCGGGCAGTATGAAGGAGAAAACCCGGAAATACTTTCCATCAATAATTTTCAGAGCATTCCCAGAATCGGAAAGGATGTGCATCATTCGGGTCTGATCTCTAACGATAAAACCGACCTGCTTATCAGTATTCTTAAAGACTACAGAAAAATAGCTAATGAGTCAGGTGTGATAAAGATACTGGCAAGCGGTACAAATGCCCTTAGAACCGCCCGTAATGCAGCGTACATTATCAATAAGGTCAAATCTGAGACTGGTATTTCAATTAACATAATTGCCCCCGAAGATGAAGCTCTTTTTTCATACTTTGGCGCAATTTCCGGCGTAGCACCAGAAGCGAATAATATGGTGATTGATATTGGCGGGGGAAGTACAGAAATAATCACCGGAAATGGAAAAGGAGTGATAGCCTCGAAGAGCCATCAGCTTGGGGTGGTTACCCTAGTTGAAAAATATTTTAGATCTCAACCCCCTACCGAGGAGCATATTAACTCTTCGCGTGACTTGATCAGGGCCATAGTTGACAAGAAAATGTTCAATAAATTTCCGATAAGTAATGCTATCGCGATAGCCGGCACGCCTACAACTCTCGCCTGTATCAAAAATAATATTAATGACTTTGAAGAGGAAAAAATCCACGGTTCATTTCTTACAATATCGGAACTGCAGGAACTTTGTCTTCAACTCTCTAACTTAACGCCTGATGAAATTTTGTCGAATTACAAAATCTCAGTAGGGCGAGAAGATGTGATTTTTGCGGGGACGCTGATACTCATTGAAATAATGGAAATATTCCGGATTGAAAAAGTTATGGTAAGCACAAAAGGTCTCCGCTACGGAGCTATTCAGTATTACCGGTTTATGAACGATGGAAAGTATTTTGGAGAATAGTATCTTTTGGTGAGCGCAGATAATCCGGGTAATCCGTCGTGAAGTGTAATCCCCTGCTCTCTTTTCGCATCTCGGCACTTTTAATTATCAGTGAAGCACACGTAATCATATCCCGAAGTTCCAATAGAGAATCGAAGATTTTCGTTTTTTTGTAAAATTCCTCAACTTCAGTATATAGATTGTTAACCCGTCTTCCGGCGAAATTTAACCTTAGGTCAGACCTGACTATTCCTACATAATCCCACATCAGTTGTTTCAATTCTTTTTGACTGTGAGAGATCAGCACCTTCTCATCTGACGTGAGTGTTCCGCTGTCGTCCCAATCAGGTATGATATGTTTTGTCTGCTCTGTTTTGACAAGATTCAGTTTAAGGTACTCACATACTCTTTTAGCGTATACAACAGCTTCAAGTAAAGAATTGCTCGCCAGGCGATTTGCCCCGTGAACTCCCGTCATAGCAACCTCGCCGATCGCAAATAAACCTTTAAGCGATGTTTTTGCAAAATGATCTACTACAATTCCTCCGCAGGAATAATGGGCGGCGGGCACGACCGGAATCGGTTGAGCAGTGATGTCAATATTCAGTCCCCTGCATTTCGCATAGATATTGGGAAAATGGGTTTTAATCTCCTCACCATTTTTATGGGTAATATCCAGGAGAACGAAATCGTCGCCACGTTTTTTTAATTCATTATCAATAGCCCGGGCCACGATATCCCTCGGCGCCAGTTCTTTGCGTGTATCATACTTTTGCATAAATGCTTCCCCTGAGGAATTTAATAGAATCCCTCCGAATCCCCGAACGGCTTCAGAAATAAGAAATGAGTGCCTGTCCGTAACCGGCCCGCTATGGTATAAAGATGTGGGATGGAACTGTATGAATTCAAGATTCCCGACTTTTGCCCCGGCTCTGTATGCCATAGCAACTCCGTCACCTGTGGCTATTGCCGGATTTGTTGTATGAAGATAAACTTGCCCGAGACCTCCGGTAGCTAAAATCGTAACCTTACTGATTATTTTAATGACCCTATTTAATTTAGAATTCTGTACATATGCGCCCCAGCAGTGACGTGGTGTTGATTCTGCATTCTTCTGATTTTTAAGGTTATGTTCCGTAATGAGATCAATAGCAAAACAATTTTCCATTATCCGTATGCCCGGAATTGTTGAGATCTTGTCAATCAAAGCCCTCTCAATTTCTTTCCCTGTTAGATCGTGCGCGTGAACAATCCTGTTTTTTGAGTGACCCCCTTCTTTGAGCAGATGCAGTTTTTCTTCTTCGAGGGTAAAATGAGTCCCAAGTTCGATCAGATCATTTATGCAACCTGGCCCGTCTTCGACTAAAGATTTAACTTCTTCTTCATTACACAGTCCCGCACCGGCAACAATTGTATCGTTAATATGTTTATCGAAACTGTCGTCACCGGAGATAACCGCGGCGATTCCTCCCTGAGCATAATTCGTGTTTGATTCATTTTTTTCCTTTTTAGTCACAAGGATGACATCCGCGAATGAGGATATTTTTATTGCTGAGAAAAGTCCTGCTATTCCGCTCCCTATGATTAAAACATCAGTTTTAATTTCCAAGGAGTATCCTCCTGTTGATTTCAACAGCGTAAGAAAACAAAATAAACGAAACTGCGTATACGGCTATGTTCATAATCAGGGAAATTATGATATTTTTTATCAGACCCGGCCGTATGATATTGAGTGCAATTGAAAACAATACGGCCTGCCAAAGCAGAAATAATATTTCAAGCGCGAGAAATAAATATGCGAAAACGGGATCTATCAGAAAAGGTGAAGGATCAAAAACAAAGAGGAATTCACCAAACACGACCAACTCCAAGGGCAAAAATACTATCAGGAAGATGATGGATGGTATTGTTGAAAATGAATAAGCGGCAAATATTTCCCTCTGCCTGACTTTTACCTTTCTTATACTGTAGCCCCGCTGGAGCAGAAATGTTAGCAAAAGAACAATGAGCAGGACAATCGAAAAATTCAGTACAATTCCCGACCACAACCCAAATCCTGTATGGTACAGAAATGCCAATAAAATATAGTTGATGACCAGGATCTTGAAAGATGATACAAAGAACAGAAAAAAACTTAGATTCTTTTTCTCGGAAAAAAGAATATTGGTAAAAGCATATCCCGGGCGGTGCAGGATATCAAGCAAAGTATTGCCGAAATCGATATTGGCTACACGATTACGTATTATAGCACCACAATTCTCACAAACTGAAAGATGAAGAGGGTTTAAGTAACCACACGCCCGGCATTCCATTATCAAATACTCAAAACAAAAATTTAAATTTCAATTTATACTGCTTCGTTTTAACTATATCATCTTCAGTCACCGAAAAATCAAATAATTCCGCGTCTACATAAGCATCTACCAGCATTGCAAAGTAGGTCAGTCCCAGATAAATTGCGAATTCATCTCGCTGGTCCCGGTAAAAATCACGCTGAGATTTATCAATTATATTTCCCGAGTTTATGTACCCTAAACGGTTCTCTTCGTATTTGTCGTCGTTCCAAATGTAATTATAAGTGAACCACCCCCCGATACCAAGAAAAACAGGAATCTTCCAGTAAGACTCATTGTAAAACTGTCCCCATCCTGGGACTATGGCACTTCTTAACACAGCGCCCCAGGAAGATTTTGTAGGGACGAATAAAGGTGTGTCAGTTTTTGATGAGTCGTTTTCTATAGAGAAAGGATGATCTGCTGCGAACAGTGAAGTGTGAAGAAGGAAACAGAAAAAAAATAATTTAAGAATTAGTCTCAATCGCATTCAGAAGTTCCAAAAGCCTTTCAAATTCATCGTTTGAATAAAACTCGATAGTTATTTCGCCTCTTCCGCCAGCGCCGAATTTACATTCAACTTTCGTCCCAAGTAATCTTCTGAGCCGGTCTTCAATGTCTCTTAATTCGGGATTCGGCTTTGCACCCGAAGCGACGCCAGTTTTCTTTTTGTTTCCGTGCACGACGGAAGCATAATCTTTGACCAATTTCTCCACATCCCGGACCGAAAGATTTGCCGAAATGATTTTCCTGAGTATTTGTAATTGAGATGAAACCGAAGGAAGATTTATCAGCGCCCTTGCGTGCCCCATCGTAATTTCTTCTTTAATAAGAGAATCGCGGACTTCCGGAGGAAGTTTAAGCAATCTTACTACGTTGGCAACAGTAGCCCTGTCTTTACCCACCCTGGTGGCAATCATTTCCTGTGTCAGGGCACATTCATCCATCAGTCTTTTGTATGCATAGGCCTCTTCAATCGGATTTAGTTTTTCGCGCTGCAAATTCTCGATAAGCGCCATAGCGAGCATCATCTCATTCGATTCAACTTCGATGATGTATGCCGGAATCTCCCGATATCCGATTTCCTTGACGGCTTTAAGCCTTCTCTCGCCGGAGATCAGCTGATACTTGCCGTTTTCAACCCTGCGAACAGTAATCGGCTGTATCAGTCCATTCTTAAGAATAGAATTTCTAAGTTCTTCTAAAGGTTTTGGCTCGAAGTTTGACCGGGGCTGAAAAGGATTGGGAGAAATCAGATCTACTGAAATTTTAAGAAAAACATCAGGTTCAGATACCCGGTTATCTCTGTTCTCTGACCTGTTATTCTCTTCATCCTGCCTTCCGAGCAGCGCATTTAGGCCTCTGCCCAAAACAGGCTTCCCTTTTGACATTATTCGACGCTCCGGTTTCTGTCCAAAAATTCCTGTGCTAAAGAAATATAATTCTTCGCCCCAACTGAAAGAGCATCATAGAGAATTATCGGTTTACCGTAACTCGGCGACTCCGAGATCTTCACATTTCTGTGGATGATAGTTTTATACAGCTTATCACCAAAATACTTTTCAACTTCCTCTACAACCTGGGTTGAAAGCCGGAGTCTTGAATCATACATAGTCAGAAGCACACCTTCCAGAGCAAGATTCTTATTGTAATTCTGCCGCACGATATTGATTGTATTCAATAATTTTCCAAGGCCCTCGAGCGCAAAGTACTCGCACTGAACAGGAATTAAAACAGAATCCGCGGCAGTTAATGAGTTGAGCGTGAGGATTCCCAACGACGGCGGACAATCGATGAAGATAAAGTCATAATCATTGGTGATATCAGTCAGCTTGGATTTCAGAACAAATTCCCTTTTCTCGAAGTTCAACAATTCGACCTCAGCGCCTACAAGGTTGATATGAGAAGCAATCAGATTTAAATACGGCATTTGCGTGCTAACCGCAGATTCTTTTGCTGTCTTTTCACCGATAAGGACTTCATATATCGAACTCTGGGTTTCAAAAACCCCGACTCCGGAAGATGTATTAGCCTGCGGATCGATATCGATTAGAAGGACTTTTTTTTCAGCCGCGGCAACTGAAGCGGCAACATTAATGGCTGTGGTTGTTTTTCCTAA
>CAIMOS010000118.1 GCA_903843135.1 uncultured Ignavibacteriales bacterium
GTCGGTATATCCCACATTGAAAGGATAATACCAGTAAAAGAGCGGGTTTGGCTGGGCAATCTCGATTATCTGTTTGAGGAAGTCCCGCCCGTCAATACTATTATCCCAATTTGGGTAAAACATTGTGAACATCGGGGCAGTATTAAAGCCGCCGGGCGTGCCGCATAATGAATCTACAAACCTGAACGGGCGCAGCAGGTCAACCGTATGCGGCTCATTGAGTGAACTCCAGCCGCGGAGTTTGTTAATGAAGTCTGATGAATTAAATTTATCCAGAAATTCATTCTTTGTTCTAGCTTTAAAGATAGCCAATGCTCCGGGGGCTAAAACTTGCTTTTCCCAGATCGCCTTATCCCACACTTCCACTTTCTCCACAAATATCTCAGCATTACCAAGCCATTCCACTACATATTCTATTCCCTCTTTATCATTGACATTATAATTCCTGGCTGAAATTATATTGGAATCTGCCAGATCTTCGTAATAATTGTAGTCAAACTTGATCGTAGGATTACTAACAAGCTCTGCGGTTGTTCTTTCCCGCGCATCAAATCTATAAATAATAGTATATTTAGTTGGCCCGGTGCTGCTTGGATGATTATTAACAAACTTTGTATAAAGAACGGATGTGCGTACACAGGGTAAATTATAGTTCTGGTGAGTAGGAGAAATGTTTGGATCGGGGTGTATCGTAAACTTTATATTATATGTTATCGGCCTTTGCATCTCTTGAGAATATAACTCATATCCCCGGTGCTGATAATAGTGCGGCCCCCGAATAAGCATCTTGTTTTTATAATTTGTCGTATCAAATCCCGAGGAAAAACATACTTTATCCTCTCCGTTTATATTTATCGTTTTTTTAGACCCAAAACCGTTAGTTCCCCGCTCAAGGCAAAACTCCTGATTATTTATCTGTCCGGCGGCAAGATCATCTGCCCGGTAGGCATAAAACTCATTATAATACCCGCCGGTAACTGCATATAACCAGTCAAGCTGCACGGTACTATCGTAAGGCAGAATTGTGTCTCTGAGAACCTGCGCATTATTATTTACCGCAAAGATATTGGAGAATTGTGTTAGTTCGCTGAGATTGTTTTTTATGTGAGCCTTCGCCTGGCGGATTACAGTATTGAACTTTGCCTCGTCATAAAACGGCTTAGGTATCATTCCGTCAGAATAATCCCACGCAGTCCAATAGAGTTTATCCCTATTAAAACTTGACTGCCTGCCGGTTGCCTGGCCGTAAGTATCTGCTGCATTAAGCAGCGCTAAAAGGAACACTAAGTAAAAGATCTTTTTAATAAAGTAACTTTTGATTAGTTGTTGTTTATTTGGATTATATCCGGCCCGTTTGTACCAATCATATTTACACATAACTTAATTTCATATTTCAGTAATATTTGTAGTATTTTTTATTCTTAATTATTTCACATACAACATTTTCTTGCTCTCATTAACACCAGGCGGCTTGTTTGTATGAGGCGGTATTGGCGTAGGCTTGCCCGCTTTCACATACCGGATTGTGCCAAGGGCATTATTATGCAGGAGGAGAAAAAGCAAGAGGAGAAAGTATATTTTCAGTTTATTCATATTCCGCTCATATAATTCTATGAATAGTGTTTATGAAAGATACGGGTCTTTTGCATCATTTCATCGTTATATTTAACTTCTGACACTGACCGCGTTCATATCCCGGCTTCGTACCGCGCTACATTTTCCTACGGCGGAGTTGTGCAACAGAACATCGCATTATAAGCCCCAAACACATATTGCTTTGGCTTATTCAGTGCAACCGATATTTCGTCGCTGTGCGCGGTTAGATACCCCGCGCTACGAATATAAAAAAGGCGCGGGTCCACGCGCCTTCTGCAATTTTATTTGTACTCACAACTGTTGATAGTTAATTGATAATTGTTAATTATTTCATCAGCATCATTTTCCTGACCGAAGAGTACCCCGCCGCCTCAAGCCTGTAGAAATACACTCCAGAGGAGAGAGAGTAATTCGCCGGGTTGAAAATGAAATTATGCAAACCGGCTTCCTTTTCTTCGTCGACAAGCACGGCACACCGGTTGCCCAGAGCGTCATATATTTTTATTGAAACTCTCGCAGGCTTGCTGAGGCTGTACTTGATATTTGTAACAGGATTGAACGGATTGGGATAATTCTGATAAAGATTAAATTTCATATCTCCGTTTGTGAAATCTTTTCCTGCTCCGACAATGACTTTATAACCTCCAGAAAAAGCGATCACCTGCCCGTCTCGCGAACCTGCGGCAAAATCAACCGTACCGCTTTTATCGATATCACCGATTCCCCATACGCACTCCGCGGGATAATTTGCGCCTGTGCCGAAGGAATACGTAAACAGTGCGGCGCCGTTCCTGCCATCGAGAATGGTGACTTTATTGTCAAGATCCGCCATTCCAAGTTCAGGAATCGAATCGTTATTCAGATCGCCAACTTCCCCGGCGCCAAGTATATTGTCACTCGTTGATCCCGTCCATATTACGTTTCCGTTTGCTCCCTCAAGAAGGTAAAGGGTTGGAACTAAGGCACTGACAAGTACGTCAGGTACGCCGTTTTTATTCATATCCGGTACAAGAATTAAATCTTCGACTATTGCATTACCAATTGAAGCCGTCCAGATTATATCTCCCTGGTCACCTCCTACTGCTTTGAGGTTCCCGGTGAAATCACCAAATATAACATCACTAGACGATCCTCTTCCAATATCCGGAATCTCAACCATTCCCCAGGGGCTGTAACCCGCTGTCGGAACTGTCCAAAGTACCTGCCCAAGTTTATTAAACCCGAAAACCTCGCCGGCAAGGAGGCCGGAAACACGCGAACTTGCCGCTCCTCCGACATCAGTTGAAACAACCGCATCTTTTAGTTTTTTCTCAGCGCTGTGATCAATCCTCCAGATTACGGAGCCGGTCATTCCGTTTAGAAGGTAAACCGAGAATCTTCCCGATCCTGTATACTCGTTGCCGCTTGCAGATGCAAGAATATCAGGCTTACCGTCGCCGTTCCAGTCACGTTTAACATCGAGTCCGTTAACATCACCCTGGTCGTAGTTAACCGAATCGCCGAATTCCCATATCTTCTCCCCTGTCACGCTGTTTATCACAATAACGGATTCACCGCCGCCGCCCGTCCCGATCACAATATCGCTTATTCCGTCTCCCGTAAGATCGCTGATAAGCTGCATCGCCTGAAGTCTTGTTACCGTGCCTGTGTTTGTATTATTTGGATAAAGATTATATGCCCATAAAATATCTGATGTATTGGAACTGTTTCCGTTATAAGCGAGAAGGAAATAATTGTCTGTCGCAACAAGAAGATCACCAACACCGTCTCTGTTTATATCTTCCATATTTTTCATAAACCTGGCAGTCAGGTCATTATATGCTGTCGAAGGATTCTCCGGCACTGCCCCCTTCCATAAAATACTACCTAATGTTGAATCATAAGGAGCACAGATTCCTGATAACGGAAGTTTTATTAAAGCGCCGTTTGAGGCATTCGAGTAAATCAGGAGTGAGTCGTTATAATCCCCTAAAACCGGAGGCGAAAACCATAAACGCATTTCTTTGGATGAGAGGGAGTCAATGTTAAATGTTCCGTATCCTTCGACGAAATAATACTTATCATCTTTTACAACAAGTGAATCAATCCTGAGTTTCCCTGACCCTTCATTAAAGATGCTGAAAGACCGGTAAGATGTGCTGTTCTTCCTTTTTGGCCCGTAGTTAAGGAGAGGTTCAGAGAAGATAAGATATGGCAGGGTATAAATACCTCTCCCCTGCATTTTCACTTTACTGAATACAAAATTCGGATCGTTGTGGAAAAATAATACTGAATCCGAGTAGGAAATATTGGATGAAGGTTTGAATTTCAATTGAAAGGATTTTGTACTGTCCGGTTTGATCGTCACGGGCAATGAAATTTCAAAATTAAAAGCGCTATTGCTTACGCTTACGGAATCGATAATGAGATTAGCAGTTCCATAATTTTTGATAAATACATCAGCGCTTTTTGTGCTGTCAACCTGCACGTTCAGAAAATCGATGTTTGGTGTTAGGATACTTATCCCCGGTGAACCGGCTCCCCGCAGGTCATACTTAAACAATACGCGACCGGAAGAAGCGCCGATTGGTTCGGCCATCAGCCAGATATTTGTTCCCTCCCAGGCAAGGCCCCTCGGATTCTGCCTTACCCCGGGAAGTTCGGGTACGTGAAATGAGAAGAGAGTATCCTCGGACGGAATATTTACGGCGTAGATATTTTCGGCATCCCCCTGAAAACCGTCCATTACATAAAAAAGAGTATCACCCTTGATTGTCACACCCTGCGGCTGAAGGCCGTACACACTGATTGTATCAACGATCTGCTTAGTTGCCGGATCAATTTTATAAACGCCTGCCTGAGCGTCCGGATAATAGACCGACACCCAGATTCCAGTGCCGTCCCAGGCAGATCCGCCGATATACCAGGGCGATGCCGGGATTATTGAATCAATAACTTGTCCTGAAGGTGATACGAGGTAAAGATCGCATCTGGATACTTTCCGCTCGACGTACCAGAAGTTAGTCCCGTCTGAGGCGAGCCCCTGCGATTCGCGTATTGACGGATAAGTGATTTGAAGCGAATCTGTAACCGCGCCGTTCAGGTCAAAAGCTATTAGCTTGCCCTTGTTTCCGGTAGTTGATGATCCGCTGGACATCCAAAGCCGGCCGGACTTGTGAACAAGTCCATAGCCCTGGTCATAATATGAAGTACGGGGAAGCGGAATAGTCTGAACCAAGGACTGAGAAAATATTAACGAATTAAAAAAGATCAGAAGTAAAAACTTTTTCATAAGGACTCCTATATAAAAAGTTAAGGCAGGTTGCCCTGCCTTTGAATATTAATATCGTGGATTGGACGTGATCCATTGCTTTATATAGTCAGCAATGTGGTGTGTAGGGGCGCCCGGAGTGAATATTTCTCCGACGCCTATTTCTCTAAGTTTCATTATATCTTCTTCCGGAATAATTCCTCCGCCTGTAAGCAGTACATCGTTCATTCCCTTTTCCGTCATCAGGTTTTTAATTTTCGGGAAGATTGTCATATGCGCGCCGGATAAGATACTTATTCCTATAACATCAACGTCTTCCTGAAGGGCGGCTTCCACGATCATATCCGGAGTCTGGCGAAGGCCGGTATAAATAACTTCCATTCCCGCGTCCCGGAGTGCAGCGGCTATGACTTTTGCGCCTCTGTCGTGTCCGTCAAGTCCTGCTTTTGCAATTAATACTCTGATCTTACGTTCCATTAAAACTCCTGTCTATGATAATTGCGATCTGATTTTATTTCCAAAATTCTCCATCTCGCCGTTTGTGTAACTTTTAAGGTTCATCTGAAACTTGAAAGTGTCCGTGTCGAATCTTGGGATGATGTGAATATGGCAATGGTAAATTGTCTGTCCCGCTGCCCTCCCGTTATTGGAAAGCACGTTGAAACCGTTCGCGTTTAATCCTTTAACTACGGCCGCGGAAATAAACTGCACGCTCCTGAACATATCTGTAAGATAAACGACAGGTACTTCGAGAAGATTCTCCGAGTGGTATTTGGGAACAACAAGGGTGTGGCCGAGATTGAACGGACGTATATCAAGGAAGGAGATGATCCGTTCATCTTCATATATGATTTCCGCAGGAGCGGTCCGGTTAATGATAGAACAAAAAACACATTCCATAAAAGAAAAATAATTAAAAAATAAGAATATTGAGAATAAAAACGGTCACCTGATCATCCTGAAAGTTTTTCTCATTGATGTGGTAGTATCAACTGCTAAATCTTCAGAATAATTATTGTACCCCTCTTTAACAAGGAAGATTTTAAATCTGTTTAATATTATCCTGTATCCGATAATAACCGGAGATGCTTCAGAAGTGAATGGGAATACTTTCCCTATTCCCAACCTTTTGTAATGTAATTTAAAGTTTCCCTGATTGTCCGTCCTGACCAAAGGCATTGTCGAGGGTAAATCCTGAATGTCTCTGATTATCAGGAAAGAACTCTCTATCTCCGTTGTATCATATTTAAGTACGTAGATATATACTCCATTCGTCAGAGTATCCAAATTAATATCAGCGGAATGTGTGCCTGCATTCATAAACTCATTTTTCAGCATATATAAGACAGTGTCACGGGTGAATGGCGCAAGAATTACTAGTGTGACCCGCGCAGGAACTGGCAGCGAGAAATGGATCCGTGTTGAAGGCATCGGTGTATACGGTTCCCCTTTTTTCAGAGACGAATCCAGCAATTCAGGAACGTAGTGTACGTTAACTCCCGTAAGCGGATTTCCAGCTGAATCAGTAACTTTACCGATCAGAGCGGGTTCGTAGTCAATATCACCCGGACCAACGCTCTTTTCTGAACAAGAAATCAACAGGATTAAGAAAAACGCAATAACTAAGGGTGAATTTTTTTTCATCAGACAAATATTCCGGGAAATTATTTCCTTAAACCCAAATATTCTGCCCTCTTATCAAACACACCGAATAATCCTCCTGTGTGCAGAAACAAAACTTCAGGATCGCATTTCAGCTCTTTATAGTATGCGTTAAAAGCTTTCCCGGTGTAAACCGGATCCAAAATAATTCCGGTCTCAACGGCGAAGTCCTTTATCAGTTTTATCTTCTCGGATTTGATTTTCTTATATCCCTCGGCTGAATATCCGCCTAAGATCACAAGACGCTTTAACGGATCGTCAATTATATATTTAAATTTTTTCACTGCGCTGTCAACAATTGCCCTGACCTTCGCTTCAAGAACTTCTTTCGAATAAAGTACATTCACAGCGTATATTTTAATATCGATATCCATCAGAGCGGCTCCGATCAGCATACCTGCAGCCGTTCCGCCGGAGCCTGCTGCGGTGAGTACTCCGCTTAAGTTGTTCAGATTAATCTGCTCAGACACTTCCTCTATAAAATTAATATAACCTGGCACACCCGTCGCAGAAGAGCCGCCCTCGGGTATCACATAAACTTTCTTCCCCGTTCTCTTCTGATATTTCCCTGCTTCCGTGAGCATCAGTTCGTAATTATTAAGAAACTGCTCTTTATTAATAAACGTAATATCCGCGCCGATAAATGAGTTCATAAAAAGATTAGCTTCGGGTAATGCCGGCTTCCTTCCCCAGAGGAACAGCTTGCTTTTGATTCCGCACATCGAGGCGGCAAATGCTGTTGCCCTGGCGTGATTGGACTGTAACCCTCCGCTTGTAAATACAACATCAGCTTTTTGTTTAGAAGCTTCGAACATAAGATAATCGAGTTTGCGGGCTTTATTTCCGCTTAATTCAAGTCCGGTAAGGTCATCGCGTTTTATTATAAACCGATGCTTTTTGAACTTTACTTCAAGAAGAGGTGTGGGTAAATGGGCTAAGTTGAGACGGCTGTTAATTTGATCCGGCATTTCTATTTTTCCGAGATTGACCGGTAAATCTCATTTGCGCGCTGCAGATCCTCCGGCGTATCAACCGAGAAACTGTCGAGGTCGGTTTCCACAACTTTAATCCGCATCCCGTTTTCCAGCATTCTGAGTTGCTCCAGTTTCTCCGTTTTTTCGAGTTCGCCCTGAGGGAGCGAAGTAAACTGCATCAGGGCATCATATTTATAAACATAGAGCCCTACATGCTTGAATATCATGTGGGAGTCAAGCCAGGAAGATTCGCTGCCTGCATCCCTTACATAAGGAATCGGCGCCCTTGAAAAATAGAGCGCGTAGTTATGGTTATCGAATGTCACTTTAACTACTGCCGGAGAGCGGACATCATCGATATTAACGATTTTTTTCATCAGAGTGCATACGTCTATCGATGGTTCAAATAGCAGCGGAGCAATCGCCTGGTCGATCATTTCTCCTTTAATAAAAGGTTCGTCACCCTGGATATTGACAATTATCTCTGCGTCCGCCAACGACCTTGCAACATAAGCGATGCGGTCAGACCCGGTTTCAAGATTCTCAGGTGTAAGAACCACCCTTGCACCAAACGATGACGCTTCGTGAAGGATCCGTTCGTCGTCTGTTGCAATAATTATTTCGTTAATTAGCTTAGATTTTTTTACGCTTTCGAATGTATGCTGCAGGAGCGGTTTGTTCCCGATCATTGCAAGAGGTTTGCCCGGAAGGCGCGTTGAAGCATAACGTGCAGGAATAATACCGTAAATCATAATACCGGAATGGTCACTTTGGAAAAATTTAGCTATTGGTTAATTACCTTAGGAACTTTGAAGAATTTATCATCAGCCGACGGCGCGTTTTTAAGCGCTTCTACCCTTGATACAGAGGGCTTTCTGACATCTTCTCTTAAGGGATTACTGATATCAACCGGGAAAGAAAGCGGCTCGACATTTGTTGTATCGATCTCATTCATCTTTTCGACATATTTAAGGATCTGGTTAATGTCCCCGGCAAGTTTTTCGAGTTCTGCATCCGTGAACTTAAGCCTTGCCAGCATAGCCGTATATTTCACTTCATCAATTGTAACGCTCATAGGTCTGTCTTATTTTTTATAACTACATCGCGGACTTTTTCCATCAGCGCGATTTCATCAATTTTATTTTTAATCCCGTCCGTCGGTATGGGTTTATCGAAATGAACAGTAATTGTCCCTGATTTTAGCAGGAACTCTCCTTTCGGCAGAAGCCTCGTTGCTCCGCTTATAGAAACGGGAATAATATCATAGCCAACTCTTGAAGCAAGATAAAAAGCGCCGCGCTTAAAAGGCTGCACTTCTCCGGTTTTGCTCCGTGTACCTTCGGCAAAAAGCAGCACAGACAGATTTTTCTTTTCCATCCTCTGCTTTGCCAGCTGAATGCTTCTCATCGCTTCATCAGGCCTTTTTCTGTCTATCATAATATACGGCCCAATCGCCAGCTGCCATCCGAAAATCGGTACTTTTATCAGTTCTTTTTTAAATACAATTGCTGCCCTGTCCGGGAATGCAATCTGTAACGCAGGTATATCGAACATACTGGAATGATTGGAAACATAAACATAGTTTTTCGAAGGATCCATATTTTCCCGCCCTTTTACAACCAGCTTAACCCTTGAAAGCGTCAGTACACCCCTACCGAAGATGCGGGAAAGTAAAAAATATGACTTAAAACTCCTGTCAACAACAATCAGGATCATAGCAACAATCGACAATACTGCTGTGTAAAGTCCGATTAATGTATACTTAAATAAGGTTGTAATCATCCGGGTTTATTTTCTATAAGACTGAAAACTAAATATAACCCCCGCAATTATTTATCGCAATTAATTTAATAATGACACTGACCGGTCCGGCACCCTGCCGTAGTGACAGGGCTCGCCCTGTCCGCGGATTAGCGCGGGCGAATTCTTTTATTTGTTCGTGAAGGTGTAAATCAGATTTGAACCGGGTGGGTATAAAACTAAACCGGCGATGAAATTTCACCGCCGGTAAAAAAAACTTGGCTAATTCTTCGGCTTTCCGGCGTCTTTCTTAGCTTCTTTTTTTGTCTTTGCTTCTGTTCCGCAGCAGCCTTTTGAATCTCCTTCAGTTTCGCAGCTTTCGCTTTCTTTAACTGATTTTGATTTTTTTGACTCTACTTTTGTCGGAGCAAGACCGGTGTTTTTTGAATCAAGAATTACGGAGTGACCTTCCTTAGGAGTTTCACACCATTTTTCTTTGGTTTCTTTTGTGCCTTTATCCTGCTTCTTATCATCAGCATTGGTAAAAGTCACAAACAACGCGAGCACAAAGCTCAGCAGCATCATTTTTTTCATTCGGTTATTCCTTAGATTTATTTTCGTTTAATTTTTTCATATATTTTTCAGGGTTCTTATTGAACTTCTTAAGACAACTCTTACAGCAAAGCGCTACAGTTTTGCCTTCATACACAACCGTAATATCGCCGTCAACTTCTTCGTCAGTAACAGGACAAATAGTATTTATCGGTTTGCCGGGCTTGGTACTGGTTACGGTTTCTTTTTTTGTATCCTTCTTTTCCTGAGCGAATGAAGAAGAACTTATTCCAACAGTTAAAAAAGCGGCCATCACAAAAAGCAGCGTGAAACGCATAGTTGCTAATCCTCAATAATTAATGAATGCTTAATATTAGCAAATATCCGATTATTAAACAATCAAAAAAAATTTACAGAAGATGCTGAATAATATGACAGCATCGCGTGAAACTGTGAGATTCCCACGGCCGTGTAAGTTGTTTAATTAAAAGAGGTTATCAGCCTGCGGGCTAACCCAGCCCCACCTGTGTCAATTTATCATTTTTCGCCAGCGATTCTGCTGCTATCCGTTCTTTATAA
>CAIMOS010000119.1 GCA_903843135.1 uncultured Ignavibacteriales bacterium
GGAGTTTAAGAAACGTTACAACGACGTAGGGGGAGTCGGATCTTTTGTCATACCGGTTGTCGAGGTCGACGACTCGGCTCCGGTAAAGGATGAACTTAATATTTATCAGAACTACCCGAATCCTTTTAGTTCAATCACAACCATCAGGGTCTCGGTATCCAGTCCAGCTAACGTAAAAATCGAATTGTTTGATGTTTTAGGAAGATACGTAACTACGTTATTTGACCGCGAAGTCCCAAAAGGGCTGGTCGTGGTGGATTTTGACCCAGTCAAACTTGATAAAGAGATTGCCGCAGGAACCTACTTATATCGTGTTAATGCCGGTGGCACTGTAAAAACCGGGAAAATGGTATTTCTCAGATAGGGATTCCCGCGCAGGGTTTCCAGAGGGAAATGGCGCGTTTATGGGGAGACTTTGTCAAAGCTATAAAAGACGATTATTTAGATAATTGAAATTGTAAATTTTAAGATTTATAAGTAAATTTAAGACTTGAATTTTTTAGGAGAACAATGGAACAGAAGATAGGTAAAATCGTACAGGTTATCGGACCTGTGGTCGATATCGAATTTGAGAATAACTATTTACCAAAGATCAATAACGCTATTAAAATTCCCCGTTTAAGCGCCGAAGGCAAGCAGGAGGAATTAATAGTTGAAGTTCAGCAGCACTTAGGCGAGGACCGCGTAAGAACTGTTGCTATGGACTCTACAGACGGCTTAGTAAGAGGTATGGACGCCATTGATACTTCCGAACCTATCACTGTTCCCGTGGGCCCTGAGACCCTTGGCCGCCTTATTAACGTAATAGGCGAGGGTATTGACGGACTTGGCGAAATCAAAACTAAAAAAAGATACCCAATCCATCGTCCTGCCCCTGACTTCAGAAGTCTTTCAACTTCAACAGAAATGTTCGAAACCGGAATAAAGGTTATTGATCTCCTGGAACCTTATTCAAAGGGCGGTAAAACCGGCTTATTCGGCGGTGCAGGTGTAGGTAAAACCGTTGTTATTATGGAACTTATCAATAACATCGCACAGCACCACGGCGGTTACTCTGTTTTCGCCGGAGTAGGCGAGCGTACCAGAGAAGGAAATGACCTTTGGGTCGAAATGAAAGAATCCGGCGTTATCAATAAAACTGCGCTGGTTTTCGGACAGATGAACGAACCTCCCGGAGCCCGTTTAAGGGTTGGCCTTACCGGTCTTACCATTGCTGAATACTTCAGGGATGAAGAGGGAAAAGACGTTCTGCTCTTCATCGATAATATATTCCGTTTCACGCAGGCAGGTTCTGAAGTGAGCGCGCTCCTTGGACGTATGCCTTCAGCGGTAGGGTATCAGCCTACATTGGCAACGGAAATGGGTGCCCTGCAGGAAAGAATTACTTCGACCGATAAGGGCTCGATTACTTCTGTTCAGGCTATTTACGTGCCTGCGGATGACTTAACTGACCCGGCTCCTGCGACCGCATTCTCTCACCTTGACGCTACTACAGTATTAAGCCGTCAGATTTCGGAACTTGGTATTTATCCGGCAGTGGATCCGCTTGACTCTACCTCAAGAATTCTCGAACCCGGTATCATCGGCGATGAACATTATAATGTGGCTAAACGCTCAAAAGAAATTTTACAGACTTACAAAGACCTGCAGGATATCATCAGTATTCTTGGTATGGATGAATTATCTGACGAAGACAAAACTGTTGTTAGAAGGGCAAGAAGGCTCCAAAGATTCTTTAGCCAGCCATTCCACGTCGCTGAACAGTTCACAGGCTATCAAGGCCGCTACGTTAAGCTTGCGGATACAGTAGCCGGATTCAAAGCGATCATTGACGGAAAATGCGATGAATGGCCTGAATCAGCTTTTATGTATGTCGGTACGATAGATGAAGCTGAAGAAAAAGCTAAAAAGATGATGAGCTGATAATGAAAGAATTTGAACTCGAAATAGTGACTCCCGCAAAGGTGTGTTACACGGGTAAAGTTCAGACAGTTACTGTTCCGGGAACTGCCGGCGAATTCCAGGTTCTCCTGAATCACGCTCCTTTATTAAGCACTTTTGAAATCGGGATTATCAAAGTTTCTGAAAATCCGGATGCTCCCAACCTCACTTTCGCGACTTCCGGCGGAACAATAGATGTCATCCAGAACAAAGTTCTTATTTTGGCAAGTTCTGCGGAAAAACCGGAAGATATAGATGTGGCACGCGCTGAAAACTCAGCTGAAAGAGCCAGAGCACGTTTACGTGAATCAGCTAAAGAAATTGATCTGATAAGAGCAGAAGCATCACTTCAGCGGGCCCTTAACAGGTTAAAAGTCTCAAAGGGATTTTAA
>CAIMOS010000120.1 GCA_903843135.1 uncultured Ignavibacteriales bacterium
ATTATTCAGGCTGCGCGTGATAGTGGAATTGAAATCCCTCATTTTTGCTGGCATCCTTCATTAAGCGTATCGGGCAACTGCCGCGTTTGTTTGGTCGAAGTTGAAAAAATGCCGAAACTCGTAATCGCCTGTTCCACATTAGCTTCAGAGGGAATGGTCGTTCACACCCAGTCCGAAAAAACCCTTTCTGCAAGAAATGCAGTGATGGAATTTATTCTCATCAATCACCCTCTGGACTGCCCGATATGTGACGAAGCTGGCGAATGCAAACTTCAGGATTACGCGTATCAGCACAGTGTGGGCGAAAGCCGTTTCACTGAAGAGAAGCAGCACAAAGATAAACGCGTTGAACTCGGGCCAAACGTTATGTTCGACGGTGAAAGATGCATCTCGTGCTCAAGATGTATCCGTTTCTGTGACGAGATTGCAGGCGAAGCTCAGCTAACTTTTGTTCAGCGCGGAGACAGAGTCACCATCACGACCTTCCCCGGCAAACAACTTGACAACCCATATTCAATGAACGTTACCGATATCTGTCCGGTCGGCGCGTTAACCAACCGAGATTTCCGGTTTAAGTCCCGTGTTTGGGATATGTCGTCCACTAAATCAGTCTGTTCAGGCTGCGCCCGCGGATGTAACACTGATATCTGGGTTCGCAGTAATGAAATACTCCGGTTAACCCCCCGTTTTAACGAAGCAGTGAACAGTTACTGGATGTGCGATAACGGAAGGATCAATACTTTCAAACACGTCAACGCTGAAACCCGTATTCAAGGAGCGCAGATTAAACGTGACGGCAAGTTTTACAAAGCCAACTGGGACGAAGCCTATGCCGCAGTTTATGGCGAATTAAAATCTTACACTAAAGATGAAATCGCCTTCATCGGTTCTGCATCAGGTACTTGCGAAGATAATTATATGCTCGCCCGTTTTGCTAAAACAGTGATCGGCGCGAAACATATCGATTTCCCGCGCCACATAGTTCCGGGTGACCAGGATGATATTCTCATTTGCGAGGACAAGTCCCCGAACGCACTCGGCACTGAACTAGCCGGTGTGCGCCCCAACGGTGACGGACTTACTTTCTTCGAAATAATGAAAGCCGTAGACGACCGCAGGATCAAAGTGCTTTATGTCGTTGAAGAAGATCTTGTTGAACTGAATCCTCAGTATAAGGATACGCTCAGGAAACTCGAACTCCTCATAGTCCACGCGTCAAATTATAATCAGACAACCGAACTCGCGAATATCGTTTTCCCTGCCGCGACTTACGCAGAGAAAAACGGTACCTGGGTTAACTTCCAGGGCAGGATACAAAGAATCCGCCCGGCTGTCACAACAATTGATGGCGACAGAAACCTCGATCACCTTTCCGCGAGCCGTCTCGATAAATTCGGCACAGATTTTGACAGATGGGGCAAAGTTATGAAAGCAGAGGCAAGGCCTACGTGGAAGATTTTGTGCGGTATCTCAGCCGCGCAGGGGAGCAAATTCAAACTCAACACTTCGGAAGATGTGTTTAACGAAATGGCAAAAAGCATTTCTGAATTCAGCGGCCTTGATTATGAAGTGATCGGTGAGCAGGGATGTGAACTGAAAATATCTGTTAAAAAAGCAACGGTATAAGCGGAGCCCTTTGTAATGGAAATATTAGAAATAGCAATCATAGCATTAATCAAAATTTTGATAATAGTAGTCCTTATGCTTCTTACTGTGGCGTATCTCGTTTACTTCGAACGGAAGATAAGCGCCTGGGCACAAAACCGCGTCGGCCCCAACCGTGTCGGCCCCGCGGGACTGTTGCAGCCGTTCGCAGACGTATTAAAACTTCTGCTTAAAGAAGATATTGTTCCGGCAGTTGCGACTAAATCAATTCATACTCTCGCACCGATACTGGCGCTGATAGTTGCCTTTGGCACTTACGCCGTAATACCGATAGGCCCCGCGATAGAGGTGTTCGGAAGGAAAATCAGCCTGGTTGTTGCGGATGTTAATATTGGAATTCTTTATACCCTCGCGCTGACCTCCGTCGGTGTTTACGCGATCACTTTTTCCGGATGGTCATCAGGCAGCAAGTATTCGCTTCTCGGTGGGATCCGTTCTTCCGCGCAGATGATCTCATACGAAATATCGATGGGGTTCTCCATCGCTGGAGTGGTAATACTTGCTGAATCATTAAGGCCGATAGACATCGTGAACGCGCAGAGCGGGCTTATGTGGAATGTGTTTGTGCAGCCGATTGGATTTATCACTTTCGTTGTTGCCGCATTCGCAGAGATCAACCGGCTGCCGTTTGATTTGCCTGAAGCGGAACCGGAGCTTGTCGGCGGATACCACACCGAATACAGCAGTATGAAATTCGCGGGTTTTTTCCTTGCCGAATACGCAAATATGATTATTGCAAGCGCAATGATAATAACTCTTTATCTCGGCGGCTGGCAGATACCATATATTGAAAAATTAGGACTGCCTGAATATGCTGTCGTCGCATTACAGGTTGCGGGATTCTTCGTGAAGATGGGAGCGCTTTTATTCTTTATCATCTGGGTCCGCTGGAGCATTCCGCGGTTCAGATATGACCAGTTAATGAACCTTGGGTGGAAAGTTATGTTCCCGCTCTCCCTGGTTAATTTAATCTGGGTGGCTGTTTTAGTTATGTTAATGAATTGATGGAGTAAAAATGGCTGAGAAGAAGAGATTAAAAGATTTAACGTTCTGGCAAAAGATTTACGTCCCTGAGATAGTCAAGGGATTAAGCATCACATTAGGCAATATGTTCAAGCCGAGTTTCACTATGGAATATCCGGAAGTGAAATTCGAACCGCCTTCATCTTACAGGGGCAGGCCTGTCCTTGCGATGGAAGAAAACGGTGAAGAAAGATGTGTTGCCTGCGGGTTATGTTCCAGAGTATGCCCGGCCTTAGCAATAGAAGTACAGGCGGGAGAAACTGACCGTGAGAAGGAAAGATACCCGGAGAAATTTGAGATCAATATGCTCAGATGCATATTCTGCGGTTTTTGTGAGGAAGTTTGTCCTGAAGAGGCAATTGTGATGAGCAAGCAATACGAACTTGCGTTTACAAACCGTGAAGATGCTATCTACGGTAAAGATAAACTTCTTACTCCTGTGAGCCAACTGCAGGACAGAATACAGTTCTTACGGCAATACAAATAAGAACCGGCCCTAAATTTTTAACCGCAGTATTTAGAAATAAAACTGCGGTTTTTTGTTGAATGTAATAAAGGAAACGGAAATCAACGGATGCTAAAATTAAAAGTTCTTTTGACGGGCCTTATAATCTCCCTGATCTCTCCATTATCCGCCCAGATAATTATTCAAAAGCCTCAAATTGATTATACAAAATCAATGATGGTTAAAAAATATTTTGCATCGGATGCAGACTCTGTTCTTAGTGCGATGACTGAGATAAAGGGACAAAACAGAGTGTGGGATTTTACCGTCCTGGAATTTGACACTTCAGCGCTTCCCCGGAAAACAGAATTTCTTGACGGCGCCGCGCTTAAAGGAGTAAGTGAATTTAAGGATATTTCGCTGATCATATCTGAGACATTTGAAGATACAATGAAGTTTTCTTTATACATCTTAAGTGATACTCTCCTTCAGACAGTCGCAGAACTGAGCAATAAAAAGGATTCCGTTACCATAATGGACCTTGTTTATAGCCCGCCAGTTACTTCCGCAGTTTTCCCGCTGGAATACGGAGTAACAAGAAATTTTAATTCTGTTGTCAATTTTTCGGATTTTAAGATGTCCCTGGAATTTGAATTCACAGTTGACGGGTGGGGCGAACTTGTTACGCCCATCGGTAAAGAGAAAGTACTTAGAATTAAACTTGGGGGCAGCGGTGAATTCGTAAACCAGCAGATAACAGTAAATAATTATCTTTTCGTAACCGGACAAAGCGTGATAATCCCGGTTGCGGAAATACAGGAGATCGTGTATGGCGGGGTCAGCACATACTCTGCATCGTACAGAAAATTTTATTAAACAAATTAAATTCAAAAAAAACAGATGGTAAATTTGGGTTATGCTATCAAAAATATTTTCCGGGGCAACCTACGGCATTGACGCCTACATTGTAGAAGTCGAAACTAATGTAGAAAAACAGATTCCGGGGTTTCTGGTTGTGGGGCTTCCGGATAATGTAGTTAAGGAAAGCAGGGAACGCGTAACCGCTGCTATTAAGAACTGCGGGTTGAAATTCCCTGTCCTAAAAATCACTGTAAATTTAGCTCCCGCTGATATTAAAAAAGAGGGGAGTTCATACGACCTTCCGATAGCTATCGGCATTCTTGCCGCGTCAGAACAACTTGATCATCAATTCCTTGAATCGACAGTCATAGTCGGCGAACTTGCGCTCGACGGAAAACTGCGTCCTATCAAAGGTGCGCTTCCTCTTACATTCCAGGCAAAACAGCAGGGATTCAAAAATATCATACTTCCTTCCGATTCCGTAAAAGAAGCCTCAATAGTGGAAGGGATAAATGTTTACGGTTTTGAATCGTTATACGAAGTTATTGAGATGCTGAACGGCAGCGGCAGCATATCCCCTGTGTTCACTCCGAAGGAAGAAATCTTCTCCGCTCATTCGCATTATCTGGATGATTTCTCCGACGTGAAAGGACAGGAACAGGTGAAGCGCGCGCTTGAGGTTGCGGCAGCAGGCGGGCATAATATCCTGATGATCGGCCCTCCCGGTTCGGGGAAATCATTATTGGCAAAAAGAATACCGTCAATTCTACCTCCGCTTACTTTTGATGAAGCGCTTGAGACTACCAAGGTGCATTCCGTAGCGGGAATTATGTCTAAAGGACAGGCGCTGATTGTTGAAAGGCCTTTCCGGAATCCGCATCATACGGTGAGTAACGCTGCGCTTGTCGGCGGCGGATCATTCCCGCGGCCGGGGGAAGTATCATATGCTCATCACGGCGTGCTTTTTCTTGATGAATTGCCTGAGTTTAAAAGAGATGTGCTGGAAGTGATGCGCCAGCCGCTTGAGGACGGGAAAGTGACCGTGAGCCGGGCGAAGATGTCGCTGGAATTCCCTGCAAAGTTTATGCTCGCAGCGGCGATGAATCCCTGTCCCTGCGGATACTACTCCGACCCGACGAAGAACTGTACCTGCTCATCTGTGCAGATACAAAAGTATATGGCGCGCATATCCGGGCCGCTTCTGGACAGGATAGATATCCATATCGAAGTTCCTGCGGTTAAGTACAAAGAACTTTCTTCCGATGCAAAAGGTGAACCGTCAGCGAATATCAGGGGTCGGGTGGAGAAAGCTCGGAAAATTCAGCATGCAAGATTTAATTCTGCTAAACACATCTACTGTAACGCGCATATGGGAACGAAGGAAGTCAGAATTTTCTGTGCCCTCGATACAGCCGGGAGTGAACTGATAAAAATGGCTATGACAAGGCTTGGCCTCTCCGCGCGTGCATATGACAGGATTCTGAAAGTCAGCAGGACAATTGCTGATCTGGAAGGGAGTGATTCAATTTTGTCTCATCACGTAAGTGAAGCAATTCAGTACCGAAGCCTTGACCGCGAACTGTGGATGAAAAACTGAATTAATTAAGAATTAAGAATTAAGAATTAAGAATTAAGAGTTAAGAGTTGGGGCTTGTAACTGAACAGCGCCTATTGTTTTGTTCTAAAATTCTTTTGTTTAAATGAAAAATTGAATCAAGCGGCTGGTATACCAACTTTAGGAAAACTATAAATGTCTCGTTTAATTCAGATTTGTGTTTAGCCTGACAGTCCTAATCAACCTTTGCGAAACTTTGCGCTTCTCTGCGTACCTTTGCGTCACTTCTATTTCCCGAAATTTACTCCCGGAATTTTGAGTTTATGTATAAATATGCATATATTAGTTTTATGAAAATGACAAATGTAGCCCGATTTTATTACTACTTTTATTTTATGGATTCATTTCCGGGCGCCGAGATTTAAATTTTATAAATATTTTTAGATGAGCACCCGGTTAACAGCCGGGTTTTTTGTTTTTATGAAGAGAATAGCAATACAAGGATTCCACGGAAGTTTCCACCACGAGGCCGCAGAACTGTACTTCGGTGCAGATACGCAGGTGGTTGAGTGCGCGACTTTCAGGGAAACATTCAAAAGCGCCGCCAATGCGAAACTGTCAGACGGCGGACTGGTCGCGATCGAGAATTCGATTGCAGGGAGCATTCTGCCCAACTATAATCTGCTTCAGAAGAGCAACCTGCACGTTACAGGCGAGATCTTTCTGCAGATAAAGCAGAATTTACTTGTTAACCACGGAGTAGAATTGAAAGATATACACGAAGTACAGAGTCATCCGATGGCTTTACTGCAGTGTGTCGATTTCCTTGAGAAGCGCCAGTGGAAACTCGTTGAGACGGATGATACCGCATTAAGCGCGAAGAATATCAAACAGCATCATTCAACGCATATAGCAGCAATCGCGAGCAGATTCGCCGCGAAGCTCTATGATCTTCACGTTATAGCTCCCAACATTCATTCCGCGAAAAGAAATTTTACCCGCTTTCTGGTTGTTGAACCTGAGCGCAGTTTTAAGTTACAGGGTGATGAGAATAAAGCTTCTCTCTATTTCGAGACTGAACATACACAGGGCAGCCTTGCCCGCGTACTGACAATTGTTGCCGATAACGGCATCAACCTGAGTAAACTTCAGTCCTTCCCTATACCCGGAAGCGACTGGAAGTACTATTTCCACGCAGATATGGAGTTCGAGAAAGCCGATGTTTTCCAAAAGACCGTGAAGCAGATAGAAGGTAAAACTTCCGCGCTGAAAGTCTATGGTGTATATAAGAAAGGTGTTACGCACGAATGAAACTCGCATCCCGTTTAGAAAATGTTTCAGAGTACTATTTCGCGAAAAAACTTGCCGAAATCAGCAGGATGAATTCGGAAGGCAAAAATGTTATTAACCTTGGCATCGGCAGCCCGGATCTTCCTCCCCACGAATCCGTGATAAGAACTCTTAATGAAGAATCTCAGAAAAATAACATTCACGGATATCAGGGCTACCGGGGAATTGAGCCTCTTAGAAAGTCATTCGCGCATTTTTATAAAAGAAAGTATGGCGTAGAATTAAATCACAATGAACAGATTCTTCCTTTGGCAGGGAGTAAGGAGGGGATCGTTCATATTTGTATGACTTATTGCGGACCGGGCGATAAAGTGCTTGTTCCAAATCCCGGTTATCCCGCATACAGGGCGGCGGCTTTGCTCGCAGGGGCAGAATGCATCGAGTATAAACTCAGGCAGGGAAATGACTGGCTGCCAGATATTGAGGAATTAAAGTCTCTGGATCTGGCTAAAGTTAAACTGATGTGGCTGAATTATCCGAATATGCCGACCGGCAGGGCCGCAGATAGAAAGACTTTTGAAATGCTTCTTGAATTTGCCGCTTCCAGCAAAATTTTGCTTTGCCACGATAATCCCTATTCAATGATTCTGAATGAAAATCCGGTCAGTATATTAAGTATTCCCGGCGCGATTGAGCACGCGGTTGAACTTAATTCGCTCAGCAAATCATTCAATATGGCGGGATGGCGGGTCGGTGCTTTATTCGGAGCGAAGGAGCATATTGATAATGTCCTCCGGTTTAAGAGCAATCTGGACAGCGGAATGTTTTACGCGGTGCAGAAAGCGGCAGCGGTTGCGCTGGAACTTCCCGATGAGTGGTTTGCTTCTCTGAACGAAACATACCGCCGTAGGAAGAAGACCGGCGAGGATCTTTTTGCCAGTCTGGGATGCCATATCCCCAAAGGACAGGCCGGATTTTTCATCTGGGCCGGGATACCGGAGCGGGAAACTGGTTGCTATACTTTCTCTGACAAAATACTTGCAGGGGCAAATGTTTTTATAACCCCCGGCGGAATATTCGGCAGCGAGGGGAACAGGTATGTAAGGTTAAGCCTCTGCACTCCTGAAAATTTATTAATAGAAGCGATTGAAAGATTAAAAGAGTTAAAATGAAAATTGCAGTTGCAGGATTAGGATTAATAGGCGGTTCTATTGCACTTACACTCCGGAAAAACGGATTCGCGGATTATTTCTATGGAATTGAAGAGAACGCGGAGCACGCGAAGCGCGCATTAGAACTTGGGATAGTTGACGAAGTTGTAACGCTTGAAGAGGGAGTTAAATCTTCTGACTTAGTTATTATCGCAGTGCCTGTTGACGCAACGGTAAAACTGGTGATCTCTTCTCTTGATTATACGGACAGACAGATCATTATGGATGTAGGTTCGACCAAGGCGTCTGTTGCCAACGCTGTTAAAAATCATCCAAAGCGAAGAAGGTTTGTAGCTACACACCCGATCTGGGGAACTGAGTTCAGCGGCCCCGATGCCGCGCGTGAAGGAGAGATGACGGGAAGGCTCACTGTAATATGCGATCCGGAGAATTCAGATCCGGATGCATTAAAACTCGTGGAAGATCTTTATAATTCACTTGGAATGAATACAGTGCATCAGGATTCCGGGAGCCACGATCTGCACGCCGCGTATGTGAGCCATATTTCTCATTTAACAAGTTTTGCGCTTGCACTCGCGGTCCTTGATAAAGAAAAAGAAGAAGAGCAGATATTCCGGCTCGCCGGTGCTGGTTTTCAGAGCACGGTGCGTCTTGCAAAAAGCAATCCCGATACGTGGGTGCCGATTTTTAAGGATAACAGAAGCAATATTCTGGATGTTCTGAATGACCAGATATTCTTTTTGCGGCAGATGAAAAAATTAATTGAGATGGAAGAGTACGAAACTCTGCACAAACTGCTGTCTGATGCCAACGCGATAAAGAAAATAATAAAGTAATTACATTATCATAAAACATAAATGCTGATACTATGACAAAAATTAATATTGACGAATTATTCAGAAAAAGGCCGCTGATTATTGCAGGGCCGTGCAGTGCCGAAACGGAAGAACAAGTGCTGGGTACGGCAAAGCTGCTCGCGGAGTCAAAAAAGGTCGATATGTTCCGTGCGGGAATATGGAAACCGAGGACACGCCCCGGTTCATTCGAAGGAATCGGGATTGAAGGGCTTCCGTGGCTTCAGAAAGTAAGGGAGCAGACAGGGCTTCCATTCTGTGTTGAGGTTGCAACTACAAAGCAGGCAGAACTTGCGCTCGCTTTCAGCCCTGATATGCTCTGGATCGGAGCGCGTACCACTGCCAGTCCTGTCACGGTGCAGGAAATCGCTGACGCGCTTAAAGGAACAGATACTTACGTGCTCATTAAAAATCCGATCAATCCGGAACTTGAACTGTGGACAGGCGCGCTTGAAAGAATGCTCCGCTCGGGAATAAAGAATGTGGGATTGATTCACCGCGGATTCAGCGTTTACGGTAATATGGAGTACAGGTACGCGCCAATGTGGCATCTCGCGATCGAGATGAGGCGGCGGAACCCGGATGTGCTGATGATCTGCGATCCCACACACATTTCCGGAAAAAGGGATTTGATTCAATCCGTGTCACAGCACGCGATTGATCTTGACTTTGACGGCCTGATGATCGAAAGCCATATCGATCCTGATTGCGCGCTGACAGATAAGAACCAGCAGATAACGCCCGGCCGATTGAATGAAATTCTGAATTCGCTTATCTGGAGGAAAGAGAAGAGTACAGAACCTCAGCAGAATCTTGCTCTTCAGCAGCTCCGTTCCCAGATCGATCAGATTGATGATGAACTGCTGCAGCTTCTCGGAAGAAGAATGTCGGTTGCGGATAAGATCGGTTTGTTCAAGAAGGAAAACAATATCACTATTCTCCAGCCGGAAAGATGGAACGAGATTCTTGAAAAAGAAATTGACAAGGGAGCGAAGTTAGGGCTGAGCCCGGAGTTTATTAAAAGCTATCTTGAAGCGGTGCACGGTGAGAGTATTAACCGGCAGAACAGCGTGATCTACGAAGGAAAAACCGGGAACAAGTAATTGACAATTGACAATTGACAATTGGTCATTGATCATTGGTCAGCAAATCCTTCTTTGCAATAATCAATAAATAGTTTGGTGAGATTGTAATCTTTCCTTCCGTCTTTTGCTTCGATACCTGTATGAACATCCACTCCTGCCGGTTTGGTAGCAAGGATTGCTGCTTTAACGTTGGAGGGATTTTGCATAATATATTGAACTAACTCATCTGAATTTTATACTTATGGCGATCTACTCCTTAAGATGTTAGGCGAATTCCGAAATTTGTTTCCTGCATTTATTGATAAGTTGTTGAGAAATATGATACTTTTCAGCAATTTAACTGATGGTTTGTTTTTCTTCCCGTATACTCATAGGATAATGGCTTTTTATTATAGATACGGTTGATCAGCAACTTTATTTTTTTCCGGTATTTTTTTTTAGAGTAATTGATTCTGATTTTTTGATTACGTTAAATGCATTAAATTGGATCAGCCTATCAGGCCCCAGTATTAAAATTACATTTGAACAGGATAATTATGCATACACAGCAAATAACAATTGATATCCCGGAAAGTATCCTTCTTACCGAAAAAATGGACAAAAACAGCTTTGCTCGTGAGATCAGGATATTGGCCGCCGTAAAGCTTTTTGAGTTAGGAAGGCTGACTTCAGGAAGCGCGGCAGAATTGGCGGGTATGTCCAGGATTGAATTTCTTGATTCTCTGAGGAACTACGGGGTTTTCCCACTTCTTTCAGAACTGACTGATCTTGAAGCTGAGAATGCAAAAAGCGATCAGTAACACCTCTCCTTTGCTCTATCTTTACAGAGCCGACCTAATCAATTTATTACCCAATATTTTTAATGAGATTGATACAACTCAGTCTGTCGCTGATGAACTTAGGAGGGGACTTGAGTTGGGGTACGATGTGCCGGACCTTATACATTACAAGTGGTTAAAAATCAAGGAGAATCCCAAAATTCCTTCGGGCTGGTTGCATAAAAGTTTAGGTAAAGGTGAGGAATCGGTTTTAATAATGGGAACAGAAAACCCGGATTCGATTTTATTGATGGATGACCAACTGGCGCGAACCGCTGCGAAAATTGAAGGCCTGAAGATATTCGGGACTTTAAAGCTTTTAATTGATTTAAAGCAAAAGGTTTGATCACGGAGGTTAAACCTGCAATCGAAAAAGTATCTGAAGCCGGTATGTGGATTTCCGGAAAAGTTAAAGAAAGAATCTTAAAACTGGCGGATGAAATTTAACAGGAACAAGGATCTTATTTACTGCATCTCCTCATTTAGATTAAATCCATATGCTGCTTCACGAAGGAATGATTTTGTAAGGTCCCAATCTTTTCTACCATTCTTTCCCTCAATTCCCGTATGAACATCCACTCCTGCCGGTTTGGTAGCAAGGATTGCGGCTTTAACGTTGGAGGGATTTAATCCTCCGGCTATTATCACAGGTTTAGGCGAGAGCTCAATTAAACGGCGGCTGATGTTCCAGTCGTGGGTTTTTCCTGTGGCGCCCTCGGCGCCGGTCGCAGGATCAAAGGTATCGGTTATATACATATCGATCCATTGTGATAATGTGCTGACTGTGCGCTCAAGTTCTGATAAATTATCTCCGCTTACCACAAGGCTTTTAATTACTTCAATATCGGGGCGAAGGCTTTTCAGTTTCTTTAACTGATCGACTTCGATCTTCCCGTGTAATTGAACAACCTTCACATTCAGTTTATCACAGAAAGCGATTATATCGTCCGCGTCATCAAGATAAGTAATCAACACCGCTTTGTGAGGGGAGTGAATTTCCTTTATGACTTCAACTGCTTCTTCTTCCGTAAGGTCTTCTTTATTTACGGGCAGCCGCAATGGGAAACCGAGATATTCAACCCCGAGATCCATCAGCATTTTTGCTTCTTCTTTGTCTATTATTCCGGCGACCTGGATTATTTTATGCATCATTATTAATCTGATTAATTTTTATTTAGCTGATAGGTGGTGATAAAGCCGACACTTATTCTCCCCTGCATTTGTTGGTAAGTTTGGTCAGGGCTTCTCAATAGTTTTTTCCCATCGCAACTTCGTTTGATTCCAATTCGAATAGTTTTCCGTGTGATCAATAACGGGAGCCAGGAACTTCTCGATCACATTTACTACATTGCTGAATTCCAAATCTTGTTCCAAACTTCTCTTTCTTATGAAAGCAGTCCAAAGTTTTCGAAAATCTTCACGGTTTTTAAATCCCTGACTGAAAATCAAATCAATCCCCGTTGTGCTTGTACCCCGGTGGTTAAATGTTTCAGTGATGGCTTTCTTAAGATACGGAAAATCGAATGTACGATTCGTGCAAAGAAAGAAAATATCATAATAATCTTTCATCCTGCTTGAAGTGATTCCAAGTTTTACAATGGTCTGAAATTTTTCCGCGATTGATGATTCAATCGAATACACCATTAAGGAAGGTGGATCGAAATCAAGCAGGACAGGGAAATCAATCCTGGAAGGTTCGGGAAATACTATATCACCAAAACCAATATCGATATGAATTTTTTCTCTGACTGTTCCAAGACTGCAGGGTATGTGTACACGAATTCCTTTATAGTCCGCACCCTCGATAATTATTTCGGATTCTATCTTATCAGCATAATATATTGCGCCATCGTTATATATTATCCCTGAAATCTGCCGGAATGCGTACTCAATCTCTTTCAGGTTGTTTTTTATTTGTGTGCCAAGAAAATCAATATCCCGCGTGGGTCTGAATGGATTGATCTCATAAGCCGAAAAAAGTAACGCTCCTTTAAGAATAAAATTTCTGTTGTAACCGGAAACTGACACCCTGTAAAGAAATCTCTCCTGGAAATACTGTCGTAAAAGATAATTAAACTCCAGATTATTTTGCCGTGCTATTGCAAAAATTCTATCTTTCACCGATGACACCAGGTTCATCGGTTGTTCTCTTCTGCGTGTCATATCATCATTGCTTTTACAGACGGAAGAATTATTTGTTCGGTACCGAGTTGTGATGCCGCATTAATAAGTTTGCCGGGATTGCTCCTGCTTTTCCGCAGATAACTTTTAAGTGATTCAAAAGCCAGGTCATCCCCGATTTTCTGTCTGTACCGAAAAAGATCAATTATTGTTTTCTCCTCCGAATAGATATGGAAAATACCTCCCGCAGCTTTATGAGTTTCAATTCCGAAGCTGTAGTATTTACCGGAAAAATAATAAACCTTGACGGGAGGGTAAGCAATATTAATTTTTCTTGAATGATTAGGGATGGCGGTATGGATTTCAGGAGGATTGAAAGTTGTGAATTCATAAAAGACAGCGGCAGAAATCAGGCAAATAACAGAGGAAGATTTCGCGGCGCAAATGTCAACAAAGCTGCTATTTTCATCCCACGGATAACCAGCCAGTTTATACAGACCCGGTTTGATTTTTTCAATTAGTCCGGAAGTAAGCGCTGATGAGATCTCACGATTATGTATCCCTGCCTGCCTCAGGTACTTCATGCGTACGATACCATTATTTTTACGGAAAATCTCGGTTAGTCTTTTCAAAAGATTTAATTGGTTTAATTTGATGGTAAATATAGGAAAATTACCTGCAAATTGAACCACAAAAAGTTTTATCTCCCGGGTTAGCTAATATATGTAACGGTTAATATTAAATGGTTAATTGTAAATGGGGCCGGTCATTATCAACTGAAGGAGAAATTCCGGGAGAGAAGTAATGACCGATTCCCAATTTCAGCCATTTAAAAAAGGTTACCTCAATTTTTCGAAATTTCTTTGAGATGCAGGGCATTTTGCGTAATTTTGTGATCCCCGATTTGATCATCCTTACCATAAATAATTTTGGTACGGTAGTTGCTTTTTAGAAAAAAAAGTTTTAACTTATTTGTTCGTTTCTAAAATTGTCGGGCGGACGCCGGAGTTGGAGAGCCGGGGCGGACTGTAAATCCGTTGGCATACGCCTTTGGGGGTTCGAATCCCTCGCCGCCCACAATTCTTTTTTTTCTGCGGGAGTAACTCAGTTGGTAGAGTCACAGCCTTCCAAGCTGTTGGTCGCGGGTTCGAGTCCCGTCTCCCGCTCAGTAATTGAAAAATGTTTCAATTGCTGACGTAGCTCAGTTGGTAGAGCACATCCTTGGTAAG
>CAIMOS010000121.1 GCA_903843135.1 uncultured Ignavibacteriales bacterium
ATCAAATTTTTTAGCAAACTCGTCAGCAAAACTTCTTATGTACTCAGCGCTGTTAAAATCATTAGTTGCTCTTCCATAAGTATCTGCCATTTTTAACAATGTCTGATGCAGGTGGATATTGAGGTGGTGTATGATCAATTCTTTGGTCCACAGGTCAATTCCGTAGGTTACTTTTTCGTTCTCATCCCAGATCGAGAGCATTATGGAAGACGCTGTTTTTTTCTCACCCTGATCCGAATCACCCGCTTCCCATTCGATCCTTTCAGGAATTTTATTCTCATCTAAAAATACAGTAAACTTTATTTCCGAAGAAGTGAGCATCGCTGACCTTTAATCAATTTCAAAATAGTAACTAATAATAAAATTAAACAAAAAGGGGGTTTATTCAAACAATTATTAAGTAATTGGCACCCGAATTTTCAGATACTGACTTTAATTGGATATAATGTTCCGGGAAAGACGCAAAATATTCTCAGTTTACAAAAAAAAATGTTTTCATACAAATTAATAATAAATTTTCTTGTATTAAATTTTTATTAAGAAATAGATTTCGTTTTAACACTTGTTCAGATACTATTATTTTATGGCGATGAATTATAATTAACTATTCGATTCATCTTCACATTACACAATAATTTTCAGGAATAATCACCTTATGAATAAGCGTCTACTCTTATTGGTTCTGTTCTTATTTCTTGGAGTTGGTTCTGAGTTGTTAGCACAGGGTGCATCAACAACTTCTTCTATTGTTGGGAAAATCTCAGATAAAGCCGGAAGCGGACTGCCAAGCGCTACCGTGCTGGCAATACACCAGCCTACAGGTACCACCTACGGAGTAACAACCCGTCAGGATGGCAAATACAATCTGACAGGTCTCAAGGTCGGCGGACCTTACTCTGTTTCAATAACCTACGTTGGTTATGAAAAACAGGAACTCAACCTTGGGTATCTTGCTCTTGGTCAGGTTTTGACTCTTGATGTTTCACTCTCAGAAAGTTCGATCCAGACATCGACGGTGCTGATTGAAGCCGGGAGAAGCTCGGTACTTAATTCCGGTAAGACAGGCGCGGCCACCGGAGTTTCAAACGAACAGATACAAAAGTTGCCTACAATCTCGAGGAGTTTTCAGGACTTTTCAAAACTATCTCCTCTCTTTTCCGGATCGAGCCTTAGCGCTGCTGGCCGTAATAGCAGACTGAATAATATCCAGTTAGACGGTACCCAGTATAATGATCTTTTCGGATTAGGAAGCACAGGAGCCCCGGGCGGCCAGGCAAATACTAATCCAATATCGCTTGATGCTATTGATGAGTTTCAGGTTGTGCTGGCTCCTTTTGATGTTCGTTTCAGCGGTTTCACTGGCGGCGGAATTAATGCGATCACCCGCTCCGGAACAAATGTTTACACTGGTTCAGTGTACTACTATATGCGTAATCAGGATTTTGCAGGTAAGAGCCCTGACGCAGCGAAAACCAAGTTAAGCAACTTCAGTGATAATCAGATAGGTTTCCGCGTCGGCGGACCGATCATCCAGGATAACTTATTCTTCTTCGTTAACGGCGAAGTTACTGACCGTGTACAGCCGGCGATAAATTTACCGTTAAGCAATGCTGCAAATTTCTTCAAACTGGATTCCGCAGCATCTTTCCTGACCCGGGTTTTGAAAGATACTTTCGGCTATAATCCCGGCGCTTATCTCGGAGAATTAGACCGTGAACGCCCCAGTATGAAACTTTTCGCGCGTATCGATTATAACCTTTCAAGCGCGCATAAACTCACGCTTCGGAATAACTTAGTTTCTGCGAGCGATGATATTATAGACAGAACTTCAAGGATCTCCTTTGCGGATCAGATGTATACTTTTGAAAGTTTAACAAATTCAACGGTATTGCAATTGAACAGTACGCTGAGCAATGAGATGTCGAATGAACTGAATATTGGTTATACAATTATCAGGGACAAACGTTCTGTTGAAAATAAATTCCCGACTATTCGTGTGAAAACGCCGATCTCCGGTACCGATATGTATGCGGGTACGGAGCAATTCTCTATCGCGAACGGACTTGATCAGGACATTTTTGAGATCACGGATAACTTTTCATATTATCTTGGTGACCACATTTTTACTGTTGGTACACACAACGAGTTCTTTACTTTCTCAAACCTTTTTATCCGTAATTTTTACGGTTATTATGAATTCAACTCAGTGCAGGATTTATATCAGAGAAAACCTTCCCGGTATGAGTACAGATATTCACTGACCGGAGATCCCAAACAGCCAGCTAAATTCGGCGCTGTTCAGTGGGGATTCTACGCACAGGATGAATGGACTGTACTGCCTACACTTAGGATGAACATTGGCGTCAGATTAGATATTCCGACTTTCCCGGATGCTCCGGCGCAGAACGATTCTGTTACTAAGTACTTTGGTGACAAAGGTTATTCAACCTCGAAGGTTCCGAGCGGAAACATTCTTTTCTCACCGCGCCTCGGGTTCAACTGGGACTTACTCGGCGACCGTTCGACGATTATCCGCGGCGGCGTCGGCGTATTTACGGGCCGGGTTCCTTATGTATGGATTTCAAACCAGTACAGCAACACCGGCGTGGAATTTGCTGATATATCAAAGACCACCCCAGGTTTCTTCGTTACTGACGTTAATGCTCAGCCAAAGGCCGGGACCAGCGGTTTGACCGCGGGTTCAAGTACGGAAATAAACATTACTGATCCGGACTTCAAATTACCGCAGGTTTTCAGACTTAACCTCGGCGTTGATCAGAAGTTACCGTTTAATTTCACCGGAAGTGTTGATGTTCTGTACACAAAATCGGTTAATGATCCTATTTATGAAGACCTGAATATTTCAGGCATCACCGATACTCTTAAAGACGGAAGATATTACTGGGGTAAGAGAGCCGCATCTTACTTCCAGAGAGTGATGTTATTAAAGAATTACAGCGATGCATCACAGACAAATATCTCTGCCCAAATTCAGGGAGAACCGATCGATAATCTCAACCTGAATCTCGGATATGCTTTCGGATCCGCGCAGGACAGGAACAGCGTAACATCAAGCCAGGCTAGGTCTCAGTTCCGTTATAATCTGGTACCGGGCAATCCGAATGATCCGCCATTGACCACCTCAAACTTTGAGATCCGCAACAGGCTCTTCGCGGCGATATCCTATTCTTACGAATGGTATCCGAACGCTGTTACGACCATTTCATTGTTCTATAACGGTCAGTCCGGCAGGCCTTATTCCTATTTTATCAACGGCGATGTTAATGGCGACGGACATGATGCAAACGACCTTCTTTACATCCCGTCTGACTTAACTGATTTGAATGACAAATATATTATGACCGCCTCAGAAGCAACATTGTTCCTTTCTTACATAGAGAGGGATGAATACCTTAAAGAAAATAAGGGTAAAATTGCCGAGAGAAACGGATCAAGGGAACCCTGGTCTGAGCAGATTGATTTAAGGCTGTCACAGGAAGTCCCTTCCATTATGGGCCATAAATTTGAGATCACCCTTGATATACTTAACGTTGCTAACCTTATCAACGGCGACTGGGGACATCTGAAATATGTTCCTAACCAGTCTGATGCTTTACTTAGGCTAACATCGTTTGATGCAGCGACTAATAAGCTAAAAGTTACATACTCAGATAAAGTGGATCCGCTGCAGAAAGATAATCTGCTCAGCAGATGGCAGATGCAGCTCGGTGTAAGGTACACATTCTAGAACTAGATTTAGTTCCTTTCTTCAAGCCGCCCTTCACCGGGCGGTTTTTTTTTTGCCATCCCTGATCCCGCCCGTTCAAATAAATGAATAGAAAAGCCAAAGTTATTTTTTTATATTTATTCTCAATTTTTAATTAAAAATCCACGTTATTCAATGAAATCAGTCTTTTCAAAAGTCAGTATTTTAACTTCTTTTTTGATTTTTACAATTTTCGGGATCACTTTCGGGCAGCCTAAGAGCAATGTAATAAATCCAGCCTGGTCTTATGATAAAATGATCTATGAGGTTAATCTTCGGCAGTTTACCCAATCCGGATCGATCAGGGAATTCCGGGAACATCTCCCAAGATTAAAAGAACTGGGAGTCGGCATCTTATGGTTCATGCCTTTGCATCCGATAGGAGAAGTGAACAGGAAAGGCGCTATGGGGAGCTATTACTCAGTTAAGGATTATAAAGGATTAGATCCGTACTACGGTACTCCGCAGGAATTTAAGGAATTGGTGCAAGAGATTCATAAAATGGGTATGTATATAATCATTGATTGGGTCGCTAACCATACATCCTGGGATAATCCTCTGGTGAAAAGTAATCCCGAATTTTACACAAAAGATTCACTGGGTAAGTTTGTTCCTCCTGTGGCTGACTGGGCAGATGTGATTGATCTGAATTATGAGAACACAGCTCTTCGGGAGTATATGACCGGCGCGCTTGAATTTTGGGTTAAAGAATACAATATAGACGGATTCAGATGCGATGTTGCAGGAATGGTACCTGTGGATTTCTGGAATTCTGCTGTCGCAAGACTTAATAAAATCAAACCTGTTTTTATGCTCGCCGAGTGGGAAGGCGCTGTGATGCACGAGAACGCCTTTAATATGTCATATGGCTGGGATCTTCACCAGGCATTGAATAAGGTTGCAAAAGGTGAAGCAAAGCCTTCAGCGCTTATCGAAATTATTGAAAATAATCTCAAAACTTATCCTAAGAATGCGATGAGGATGCAGTTTATAACTAACCACGACGAGAACTCCTGGAATGGAACTGAGTTTGAAAGAATGGGGGATGCCGTAGAAGCTATGGCTGTATTTACGTATACGGTTCCCGGAATGCCTCTTCTTTATACAGGGCAGGAAGCCGGATTCGACAAACGGCTGAATTTTTTTGAGAAGGATCAAGTAGACTGGAAAGAATCGAAATTTTTTCCCTTCTACAATAAATTGAATGACTTAAAAAAGAATAATCCTGTTCTGCACAACGGAGAAGCAGGCGGGGATTTTAATATTATTAAAAATGACCAAGATGATAAAGTAGTCTCTTTCAGCCGTGACTTAAAGGATAATACTATAATTTGCGTTTTTAATATGAGTAAGAACATCAGTACGGCAAATCTGAAGATTAACAATGCCGGAAACTACATCGATTACTTCTCAGACCAGAAATTGACTTTTAAGAAGAATGAAAAAATCGACCTGAAGCCCTGGGATTACAGAGTTTTTATAAAACAGAACTGATGACTGACTCATCCATCTATGAATCCGTAATCGGGCTTGAAGTCCACGCCCAGCTTCTGACCCGGACCAAAATATTTTGTTCCTGTCCGGCAGAGTTCACAACCGATCCAAATGTGAATGTGTGTCCAGTTTGTTTAGGGCATCCCGGTGTGCTTCCCGTGCTTAATAAACAGGCAGTTGAGTTTGCGATTATGATAGGCACTGCTACAAATTGTACTGTCAATAATAACTCGGTATTCGCCAGGAAAAATTATTTCTATCCTGATCTGCCTAAAGGATTTCAGATTTCACAATATGATAAGCCTATTTGTGAAAACGGTTTTCTCGAGATAAGATCACAGGATGGTGAAGTACGAAGAATTGGAATTACCCGGATCCATCTTGAAGAGGACGCGGGGAAATCTATTCACGACTCCGGATTTGAGACATCAATCGATGTTAACCGTTGCGGAACTCCGCTGACAGAAATTGTAAGCGAGCCGGATATGCGTTCCGCTGAGGAAGCCGTGGCATATTTAGCCAAATTACGGCAACTCGTGCAGTACCTTGGAATCTGCGATGGAAATATGGAAGAAGGTTCATTCAGGTGTGACGCCAATGTTTCGATCCGGAAGCGAGGAGAGAGCAATTACGGAACGAAGACAGAATTGAAGAATATGAATTCTTTCCGGAATGTTGAAAAAGCTATTAATTACGAGATCAGTCGTCAAATCGGATTGCTCGAAGACGGGAAAAAAGTTGTCCAGCAGACAATGTTATGGGACGCTGATCAGGAAGCTGCATTTCCTATGCGGGGTAAGGAAGAAGCGCACGATTACCGTTATTTCCCGGAACCTGATCTTATGCCTGTATTTATCAGCCAAGTTTGGTTAAATGAGACAGTTTCGAAAATTCCGGAATTACCTGAAAGTCGCAAAAATAGATTTGTTGAAAAGTTTAGGATTCCGGTATATGATGCAGAGGTACTAACACAGAGCAGGGAAGTTGCCGATTACTACGAACAGGTTACCAATTCCATTGAAGATTATAAAATGGCCAGTAACTGGGTAATGGTGGAAGTCCTGGGGAAAGTAAACGAATTAAAAACGAAGATGACTGAATTTCCGGTCTCACCGGCAAGGCTCGGCAGTTTGCTGGTACTGATCGCGGACGGGACGATCAGCAATAAAATTGCTAAAGAAGTATTTGCTCATATGCTCACAGACGGCAGTGACCCTATCGAGATTGTAAAACAAAATAATCTTCTTCAGATATCGGATTCAGGCCAGATCAGATTATTGATTGAAAAAATTGTCGATTTACATCCTGCTCAACTACAGGAATATTTTGAAGGGAAAGATAAGGTTTTGGGTTTTTTTGTTGGCAAAGTGATGAAAGAATCCGGTGGAAAGGCAAACCCTCAGATTGTAAATGAAACATTAAAAGAAGTTTTAACAAAACACAAGGAAAAGAAGTGAATAAAGAAAATGAGATGAACGATCAGGGTAAAACTGATTTTAAGTCGAAATTAATGCATTTATTTAAGAGAATGATCGGGATAAAAACTCCCGAGGAACTTGAAAGAGAAAAGAACCGCACCACAGCACAGAAGGTTAAGGAGTTCTTCAGTTCCTTATTCTTTGCGGCAATAGCGGCTTTGGTAATAATCACGTTTATTATTCAGAATACCAGAATACCCACCGGTTCGATGGAGGATACAATCCTGGTTGGTGATTTTGTTCTCGTGAACAAATTCGTTTTTGGTTCCTCTTCTCCGCGGTATATCCCATTTACCGAGGTTGAACTTCCTTTCTTTACTTTACCCTCTGTACGTGAGCCAAAAAACGGAGACATAGTTGTATTTGAATACCCGGGTGGCAGGGACGAGTTACGAGCTCCAGAACTTAATGTGAATTATGTCAAGAGATGCATAGGGATGCCGGGCGATGTTGTCGAGATAAGGGACAAAGTAGTATTTGTAAACGGAAAAGAATTCTGGATACCGCCGTATATAAAGTATCTCATTCCGACGCCTGTCCCTGCCGGAAGGCCTGATATAAGGATATTCCCTAAAGGCAAACCCTGGAATGAAGATAATTATGGTCCGCTCCGCATTCCTCGAGCAGGAGACGTTGTGGAACTCAATGTGGACAATATCGATGAATGGCGCACAATAATCAATAGAGAGAACGGCGGGGAGGTTGTAGAAGTTAAGGATATGCGTGTATTTATTAATGGCAAGGAATCAACCTCGTACAAACTGAAAAAGGATTATTACTTTATGATGGGTGATAATCGAAGTGACAGTTTTGACAGCCGTTTTTGGGGATTCGTACCGCGAGATCTGATAGTCGGGGAAGCATTCATCGTTCTGTTTTCGTGGGACAGGGAAATTCCCTTTACAGATTTATTCAGGCTGCTAAGAAGCGTTCGTCTTGAGAGAATATTAAAGTTATTAGAGTGATAAGCCAATTAAATTGCCGGGCAATTTAACAAAAAAACCTCCGGGGATTGCTTCCGGAGGTTTTTCAATTATGGCTTTATTTATTGCTGCAAGCGCAAAAATCTGGGTTCTTCGAGGGTGAGGATCAATGAAATCCGGTGCGTATCCGGAAGCCGGTCATCTTCCGACATATTGAACCGGGCAAAAGTATAATCGATATTTAGTTTAGGCAGTCTTACACCCGCTCCAAATGTAAACTGTTTTACGTCGTTATATCCTCCGCGAACCGCAAATAAATTTTTAAATCCTAACTCAACGCCGAGATGCGGATCCATACTTACCGGGCCCATATTGAATTGTGACGCAAACTTTCTGTTTTCAAAACGGACATCAAAATCAACTGCGCCGGTCAGTTTAAAGAGCCAAAGTTCAGTAGTCGCTGCGCTTCCAAGTTTTAATGTCGGCGAGATTAGTTCATTTCTGCCAGTGCTCCAAGCTACCAGAGTGGTAGTTGCATCCTGAAGGTTTGCGCCAAAAGTGAGGAAGTTGTATGGTCTGTAGAGTGCGCCGATATCAACACCAATCCCTGTAGCAGTATAATCTTCACCAATCGTTCTGTAAATAATTTTAACATTCGCACCGAAATCAAAATTATCAAAACCTTTTTTAGCGCCGCTAAGATATACGACCCAATCCTGATTGCTGAACTCTTTTACTTTTGAGGGATCAATTTTTGCTGAAGGGAGGGTTATATCGTAAATGACTTGTCCTGTCACTCTGTCAATCAGTGCATTTCTAGTGTCGAAAATATTATCGACGCCCAGGCGCATAACGCTCACACCAAATGAATATTCTGATCCGTAGGGGATTGCCAGAGCCGCATAGTTGTAATTTACCAGATTTCCGAAACGTTCATCGTGCATAAGCGAGATCTGTGGATAATTAAGGTTCGCTAGCCCGGCAGGGTTGTAGTAAGCTGAAGAAATATCATTCGCCACCGCGGTGAATGCTCCTCCCATACCCAAAGGGCGCCCGCCGATACCGATTGAGATGAATTCTCCCGCATACTTTGCCACAACTGTCTGTGAAAAAGAACTGATTGCCGTGGTGAGAAAAACTATGATAACTAAAAAAACTGTTCTCATTAAACCAATATTCATTATGTTTTATTTTATAGTGTTATATAATTAATCAGATTTAATCTTTGAATGCAAAAAATAACCCCTGTATGTTTAATTCCGGGATTTAATCAGTTGTCGCAGACTGATAAACCTCACGGGTTGAACGGTTCTGCACAAAAGCAATTGCCCGGATTTGATTAATGTGCCAGGCAGATTTTACACTTGTTGTAAAGTTAAATTGCAAATTACTTCCGGGATAAATTGTCTCTTTTGGGAGGATTGTCCCGTTTGGATCCGGGAGTTTCTCTCTGAGCACATCATAAAAAACCGTCTCACCGTTAGAGCCGGGAGGCGTCGCAAAAGTAATCTCTTCCTCAATTACTTTAACTCTCAAAATTAGTTCAGAATTGCTGATCGCGGTTGAATCCAGGCATTTCAGATCAACCTTGTAATGTATATTTCCGCCGTAAACAGAATCCGTTATAGAAATTTTATACTTCGGTGGGACGGCAAGTCTTTGCTCAATGGCTGCTTTTACCTTTATTGAGTCCGAAGAAACAGGTTTGATGATTCCGTCTATTATGGTAGTAGGGGCAAAAATGATATTGTAGTAGCTCATTCTTGAATCACAATAAGTTTTGGCTGCAAGATACAGGGGGTCATTTGATCCGGGGAAGTTAGTCGGAATTTTTACTGCCAATAGCTTATTAGCACCGTATGTGTAGCTTCGTATAGACTTAATTATCAGGTTCGATGTTACACAGGGGACACAGCTTGTATTTGCGAAATCCTCTAAAAGCACAACTCGCTGAACGGAAGCAGTCAGAACCGCATCCAATGTGATAACTGAATCAGCGATCGCAGTAACGTTGTATGAGGCGGTCAGATATCCCTCATTGACAATATCAATCCGGTGGCTACCCTCGGTAGTAAAAACGGTATCGGGAGTTACATACGGCTGTTTTACTCCATCAAGAATTATTTCCGATCCCGGGACATTTGCGGTGATGAAAACAGCGGCATTGTAAACCGGAACCTGTAAAGGCTGAGGGGGGAGCAACGCACATCCCGGCGTAAAAAAAATGATGAATAGCATTATGCCGGTACCGGCAAGAAATCTAAAGGATTTTACCATAGTTCAATAAAAATTTCGGGTAAAATAAGGATATTTTTGGAATTATTGCCCAAAAATGTAAAAAAAAGTAACCTCAACTGACGGTAAGCCGTGTATTTCAGTATTGCGCCAAAAATTTTGAAACTTTTTTTGTGTTGATGGATGTTATGATATTTATTAGTTTTGATACCATATATTTTAGAAAGGATATTAGCGATGATAAAGCCAAAAATCGAAACTGCTCTCAATAATCAGATCAATAAAGAGTTATACTCTTCATACTTGTATTTATCGATGGGGAATTACTTTGAAACTAAAAACTTGTCCGGTTTTGCAAACTGGATGAGGATACAGTCTCAGGAAGAATACCAGCACGCGATGAAGTTCCTTGATTTTGTTAACCAAAAAGGCGGCAGGGTTACCCTTAAACAGATTGCTGATCCCAAGATTGAATGGGAATCAGTTACGAATGTTTTTGAAGATACCTATGAGCACGAAAAAATGATTTCTGCTTCTATAAACGATATCGTTGATCTTGCTTTGGCAGAAAAGGACCACGCAACCCATACATTTTTGCAGTGGTTTGTAAACGAGCAGGTTGAGGAAGAAGCCACCGCAGTCAAGATCCTGGAGGAGGTAAAAATGATCAGTGATTATAAAGCAGGATTATTTATGATGGACAGGGAACTTGGTCAACGGGTTGCCAATCCAGCCCCAACCGCTGATTAACCGGTTTTTGAACCCTTAGAAACCTCTTTTATGAAAATAAAAGAGGTTTTTTCTTTTAAAGTCTTTCAGGAATGACTAAATTATTAGTTGGCATCCTAAAAATTATTAGAGATATTTCACAGGCAGTGCCTTTAATAGGAGTTTATTATGTTTCAGGTATCTCAGGTTAATAAAATACAAGTAGTCTCTTTTGACGGGAAAAGAGCTACTGCGGATATTGCACACGAATTCAGGGACTTCCTTTTTGAATTGATCGATAATCAGAAAGTTAAGTACGTATTGTTGGATCTGACCGGAGTTGTCTTTATTGACAGTTTTTTTCTTGGAGCCATCGTCTCCGGACTCAAAAAGATTCGTGCTTTCGGAGGAGATATGAAGATTTACAACCTTAGCAAAAGCGTCCTTCCGGTTTTCAAACTAATGCATCTCAATGAAGTCTTCGAGATATTTAATCAGAAAGAGGAAGCAATTGGAGCATTCACTATCCCGAACGATTAAACAATCTATCAAATGAAAATTTATATATGAATATTCTGGTTACCGGTGGAGCCGGATATATAGGTTCCCATCTTGTAAAAATTTTAAGTAAAAGTCCCCATTCAATAACTGTGCTAGATAATCTTTCCAGGGGGCATATCGAATCCGTACCTCCCGGAGTCGGTTTTGAAAAAATCAACCTGCTTGATAAAATCGCCCTGGCTGATCTTTTTACCAGAAAAAAAATTGATGCGATTATTCATTTTGCTGCCTTTGCGTACGTAGGGGAATCGGTCGAAAATCCGGGTTTATATTACGAAAACAATGTTGTTGGGAGTTATAACCTTATTGAAGCAGCAAGAACCGCGGGAGTTTTAAAATTCGTTTTTTCCTCTACGTGCAGTTTGTACGGCAATCCTGAACAGATGCCAATCAGAGAGGACTTTAAGACGGGCCCTCTTAATCCGTATGCCTGGACAAAACTTATTATTGAGCAGGTGCTGAGGGATTACGATACCGCTTACGGCGTAAAATCTGTCTGCCTGCGTTATTTTAATGCGGCAGGCGCTTCATTCGATGGCGATATTGGTGAAAGCCACGATCCTGAACCGCACCTGATTCCGATAATTCTGGATGCGGCTTTCGGCAAAAGGGAGTTCGTCAGTGTTTTCGGGACAGACTATCCCACACCGGACGGTACTTGTATCAGAGATTATATACATATTCTGGATCTTGCTGATGCCCATATCCGGGCTTTGAATTATCTGGAAGAGGGGAGAGAATCGAACATTATCAATCTCGGAACGGGCGAAGGCAATTCCGTGATGGATGTGATCGAGAAGTGCAGGAAAATTACCGGCAGAAATATTAACGTAAAAATAGGACCGCGCCGTGCGGGCGACCCTGCGATTCTTGTTGCAGACAACAGGAAAGCAAAAGAAGTTCTGGGCTGGGAACCAAAATATAATATTGAGCAAACGATTGAAAGCGCCTGGAAGTGGCGCCTTAACCCAAAATATTAATCAGTAAGGAATAGAGAGTATGAAAGGTATTATTTTAGCTGGCGGATCGGGATCACGGTTATATCCGATGACTAAAATTTACAGCAAACAACTTACCATTATCTACGATAAGCCTTTGATTTATTACCCGCTTTCCGTTCTAATGTTAGGCGGCATAAAGGATATCCTTATTATCTCAAATGAAGAAACGATACCTCAATACAAGAAATTGTTTGGGACCGGAAATGAACTGGGTCTTAATATTCAGTATGCACTGCAGGCCGCACCGAACGGTATTGCTGAGGCGTTCATTCTCGGAGAAAGTTTTATTGGGAATGATTCAGTCACCCTGATCCTCGGCGATAATATTTTTTACGGCTATCTTGATTTTCTCTATAATGCCATTAAAACGGAATCTCCGGGAGCTACAATTTTCGGATATCAGGTTAATGATCCGGAAAGATACGGCATAGTTGAATTCAACGAAAAAGGGGAAGCAATATCGATTGAAGAAAAACCTAAAGTTCCAAAATCGAATTTTGCCGTACCGGGTTTGTATGTATATGATAATCGAGTTATCGAAATCTCAAAAAACCTTAAGCCCTCCGCAAGGGGAGAATTAGAAATTACTGATGTAAATAAAGTATATCTAAACGAAAAGCAACTTAGGGTTGAAAAAATCGGACGCGGTGTCGCCTGGCTTGATACCGGAACACCGGAAGCGCTTCTCCAGGCATCAAACTTCTTCGGAGTTATTGAAGAGCGCCAGGGACTTAAAATAGCTTGTATCGAAGAGATTGCGTACAAAATGGATTTTATTAATAAAGAACAATTTGCAAAAGTTATCTCAGGAATTCCGAAGAGTATGTACAGGGAATATCTTGAGAGGATTTATGCTACAGAATAGTCGCATTACCCTGATAGGATAAGAGATATGAAAATTATTGAAGAAGCATTAAATGGATTACTGTTAATTGAACCGAGAGTGTTCAGGGACAACCGCGGCTATTTCTTTGAGTCCTTCAAAGCGGAAAAATATTCTGAGTCAGGTATCAATTTTAATTTTGTTCAGGATAATCTTTCAAAATCATCACGTAATACCATAAGGGGCCTTCATTATCAGATTGAGCCTATGGCGCAGGGCAAACTTTGCCAGGTGGTATACGGAAGAGTAAGGGATGTTGCTGTGGATATCCGGCACGGATCTTCGACATACGGACAGGCATACATTACTGAACTCTCAGATGAAAATTTCCGTCAGTTGTGGATTCCACCGGGATTCGCGCACGGATTTCTGGTTCTCTCTGAAACTGCGGTTTTTAATTACAAGTGTACAAAGTATTACAGTCAGCCGCACGAGAGAAGTATCTTATTCAATGACCCTGAACTCAATATTCAGTGGGGCTGTGATCATCCCATTGTTTCCGAGAAGGATCTCGGGGCGAAACCGTTCAGTACGATAGAAAAAGATTTTACATTTTAATTAATTAAAGGATATAATATGTCCTCACAGGATCCATCAATATTCTTTACTGACAGAGAGACCTTAGAAAGTTATTCTCTTTCAAACCAGTTCGCCGAACACCTCGAATTTATACTTGTAAAAGACAAGAACACCGTGAAGGCAGAGGATATGTATTATTCTTTGTCAATGTCCGTCCGGGACAGGCTGGTTAGGAAATGGCTCCGAACACAGCACGTTCACAAAACACAGGATGCTAAACGGGTCTACTACCTATCCCTCGAGTTCCTTGTCGGCAGGCTCCTCAGCAATGCACTCATCAATATGAATTACTACGATGAATGCCGGGATATTCTTAAAAAAGACCACGTGATACTCGAAGACATTATCGATAAAGAACACGATATGGCTCTTGGCAACGGGGGCCTGGGCAGGCTTGCAGCCTGTTATCTTGATTCAATGGCTACGCTCGAGTTGCCGGCTTACGGATACGGTATCCGCTATGAATACGGAATCTTCAGACAGGAAATCGAGAATGGTCAGCAGGTTGAACAGCCGGATAACTGGCTCTCTTACGGAAATCCCTGGGAGATTTTAAGGCGGGACCTGTTTTATAAAGTAAAGTTTTTCGGCAGCGTCCATTCATACCAGGATGATACCGGTAAATGGCACTTCGACTGGATTGATACTGAAGACGTTCTTGCCGTTGCGTATGACGTTCCGGTTCCCGGTTATGATAATAACACGGTTAATAATCTCAGGCTCTGGCAGGCAAAAGCAACTCAGGAATTTAACTTTAAGGATTTCAACAGCGGAAATTATCTGGCTGCCGTTGAAAATAAAAACTTGTCAGAAAATATTTCAAAAGTACTGTATCCGAACGACACATATACCGAAGGAAAGTTTTTGCGGCTTAAACAGCAGTATTTCTTTGTTTCGGCGTCCCTTCAGGATATAATACGGAAATATCAAATAAATCATCAAGATTATAAACTTTTTGCTGAGAAAACGGCCATCCAACTTAATGATACTCACCCTGTAATTGCTATCCCTGAATTGATGAGAATTTTGATGGACCAGGAGAATCTCGGATGGGATGAAGCCTGGAAGATTACCGTTGCAACTTTTGCGTACACGAACCACACTGTTGTACCCGAGGCCCTGGAAGAATGGCCGGTGGATCTTCTGGATGAACTTTTGCCAAGGCATCTACAGATAATCTATGAAATTAACCAAAGGTTCCTTGATGAGGTCCGTAATACCTATAAATTTGATGAGAGCACAATCTCGAAATTGTCGATTATTCGCGAAGGAAACGAGAAAAAGGTAAGGATGGCGAACCTTGCGCTAATCGGGTCACATGCGGTTAACGGGGTGGCTGCCCTGCATACCGAAATTCTGAAGGAATTAATTTTTCCTCATTTTTACAAAATTTTCCCGAATAAATTCATAAATGTAACAAACGGAATCACACCAAGGCGCTGGCTGAAGGCTGCTAATCCGTTTCTTTCAAATATGATAACAGACCGTATTGGCGATAAGTGGGTCAAAAATCTCGATGCATTGCGCGATTTAGAGAAATCAACGAAAGATGATGACTTCCTGGAAAACTGGCGCGGTGTAAAATGGAGCAATAAACTTCAGTTGATCGACTATATCCAAAAAGAACATTATGTGGTGATAAATCCCGAGTCAATATTTGATGTTCAGGTAAAAAGGTTCCACGAATATAAACGTCAGCTGCTTAACGTATTGCACGTTATTACTATGTACAACCGGATAAAAGACAATCCTGACGCAGATTTTGTCCCGCGTACTGTCATTTTTGCGGGGAAGGCGGCTCCGGCATACAATATGGCTAAGCTGATTATAAAGCTTATTAATTGTGTTGCAGAAATAATTAATAACGATCCGGATGTGGGTGATAAACTTAAACTTATATTTCTTAAGAATTATTCAGTTACATTGGCCGAGAAAATTATTCCCGCCTCAGATTTGTCAGAGCAAATCTCAACGGCCGGCTTTGAAGCTTCCGGTACCGGAAATATGAAATTTGCTCTTAACGGGGCCCTGACGATTGGCACTATGGACGGCGCTAATATCGAGATCCGTGAGGAAGTAGGAGATGAAAATATCTTTATCTTCGGGCTTCTGGCTGATGAAGTTATAAAGCTGAAATCGTCCGGCTATTATCCCGGTAAATACTACGAAGAAAATGAATCGCTCCGCAGGGTGATTAATATGCTGAGCAATAATTATTTTAACAGACTTGAACCGGGCATCTTCAAGCCTATCGTTGATGTGCTGCTTAATGTCGATTATTATTGCCTGCTTGCTGACTACCAATCCTACATTGATATGCAGAATAAGGTCAGTGAAACTTATATGAACAAGGATGAATGGACGCGCCGCTCAATCTATAATGTTGCAAGGATCGGGAAATTTTCAAGCGACAGATCGATTGCAGATTACGCGAATAAGATTTGGAATGTTAAACCAGTTAAAATACAAATAGAATAGTAGGATTATATAAATGAATATCTCAGTTGTCGGAACAGGTTATGTCGGCTTAGTCTCCGGTACTTGCTTTGCAGAAATGGGGAACCAGGTTATATGCGTGGATAATAACCCGGATAAACTTAAAAAATTAAAAAATGCCCAGGTAACTATTTACGAACCCGGACTCGAATTATTATTCCACAGGAATATTGAAAAGAAAAGGCTGACTTTTACTGATGATTTGAAACTTGCCGTTCAAAAAACTTCAGTGATTTTTTTATGCTTGCCCACACCGCAGGGGGAGGACGGCTCCGCCGATCTGCAATATGTATTAAATGCAGCAGGCGATATCGGCAGGATAATGAAAGAAAACAATATTACCGAGCACAGAATCATTGTGAATAAAAGTACTGTCCCTGTCGGCACTTCTCACGCGGTTGAGGCTAAGGTCAAAGAAAGCGGTGTTGCCAATTTTAGTGTTGTTTCAAATCCTGAGTTCCTGCGCGAAGGTTTCGCCGTGGAAGATTTTATGAAGCCGGACAGGATCGTAATCGGCGCGAGAGATGAAAAGAGCGCAGACATTATGAAGAACCTGTATGAACCTTTTGTAAGGCAGGGCAACCCGATTCTTATGATGGATAATGAAAGCGCTGAAGTAACAAAATACGCTGCCAATTCATATCTTGCTATGAGAATTACATATATGAATGAACTTGCTAATTTCTGCGAGAAAGTCGGAGCTAATGTTGATCTTGTCAGAAAAGGAATGGGTTCTGATAACCGGATCGGGAAACGGTTCTTATTCCCCGGAATCGGTTATGGCGGCTCCTGCTTCCCAAAGGACGTTAATGCTTTGATTAAGACCGCAAAAGATTCCGGTTACGAACTGAAAATTCTTACTGTTGTTGACCAGGTAAATAAAGCACAGAAACACGTGCTCGTTGATAAAGTGAATTCTCATTATAGCGGAAATATCAAGGGAAAACATTTCGCGGTATGGGGGCTGGCATTCAAACCTAATACGGATGATATGCGAGAAGCACCTTCAATTACCATAATCAACTCGCTGCTCGAGGCAGGAGCAAAAGTTACAGCATACGATCCTGCCGCGCACGAAACCTCCAGGTATTTTTTCGGTGACCGAATAGTATACGCTGAGAACGAGTACGACACGCTAAAAGGCGCTGATGCGTTATTAGTCCTCACTGAATGGAATGAATTCAGAAATCCGGATCTGGGCTTTCTGAAAAGGACACTGAAGGGTGCTGTTGTTTTTGACGGAAGGAATATCTTCTCTCCTGAAAAAATGAAGGAAGAAGGGCTGCAGTATTACAGCATAGGAAGGCAAGTCGTCAAATAACTAAAAAAAGTAAATAATATAATTCAGAATATTTGGACGGCGGAACTTATCTCCGCCGTTTTTTATTTTAAAGTTGTTATATTTAGTCAGTTTCCCCTCTATTGAATCAACGATGGATAATCTATAAATTTACATTGATAATAATTTTATGGTTTGGAGAATATGAATTTTGATTTAGGAAAATTTACAGTAAAAGCTCAGGAAATTATACAGGAATCAATTGAAACCGCTCAGGCGAATAACAATCAGGTCCTGGAACCCGAACACCTTCTCGCTGCTCTTATTCAGCAAAAAGGGGGGATAGGGGAGACTATAATCAATAAAATTGGCGGCAATGCTGATCGTCTTAAGATCAAGATCTTTTCGTTACTCGAATCTCTTCCCAAAATTACCGGATCAACCGTACTAAACTCGCAGTTATCTAATTCAACTATTGCGATCTTCGATGCCTCTTTTAAGGAATCGCAGAAATTCGGGGACGAATATATCTCATCTGAGCATCTTCTTTTAGCTATATCTGATGATAAAGGTAAAGCCGGGGCGCTGTTGCGCGATAACGGAATAGGTTACAATAGCATTCTTAAGGTTCTAAAGGAAATACGCGGTACCCAGAAGGTATCAAGCCCTATGGCTGAAGAAACCTATCAGTCACTGAAAAAATATGGCAGGGATTTAACACAGGAGGCAGCCTCCGGCAGACTGGATCCTGTTATTGGCCGGGATGAAGAGATACGGAGGGTTTTGCAGGTTCTTTCCAGGCGGACCAAAAACAATCCGGTTTTGATCGGTGAACCGGGGGTAGGTAAGACTGCAATCGCTGAAGGGATTGCGCAGAGAATTAATTCTGGAGATGTTCCTGAGAACCTTAAATCCAAAAGGATTGTTGCTCTTGATATGAGCCAATTGCTTGCCGGGACACAATTCAGAGGTCAGTTTGAAGAACGGATGAAGGCAGTCATAAAAGAGATTGAAGAGTCCGATGGGAAAGTGATTTTATTCATAGATGAGATACATACACTTGTCGGCGCCGGCGCGGTAGCCGGCGCAATGGACGCCGCAAATATACTGAAACCGGCCCTTGCGAGGGGAGCGCTGCACTGTGTCGGAGCCACTACTCTGAACGAATACCGTAAACATATTGAAAAGGACGCGGCACTTGAACGCCGGTTCCAACCTGTTCTGATAGGTGAACCGGACGAAGAAGATTCCATCTCAATTCTAAGAGGGCTGAAAGAAAAGTACGAAGTTCATCACGGGGTGAGAATTACAGACGGCGCAATTATTTCGGCAGTCCGGCTTTCACAGCGGTACATCACTGACAGGTTCCTTCCCGATAAAGCCATAGACCTTATTGATGAGTCGGCATCCAAACTCAGGATTGAAATTAATTCTATGCCCGAGGAGCTTGACCAGCTTGAGCGCAGAGTTAAACAACTTGAGATTGAAAAAGTTGCTCTTAAAAGAGAATCAAATGAGGTTTCACAGAAAAGGCTCGAGGAACTGGAAAAGGAACTCTCTGAATTAAATGAGAGCAGAACAAATTTAAGAACACACTGGCAACTCGAAAAAGAAAAAATAAATTCTATCAGGCGCATTAAAACCGAAATTGAGAACCTTAAAACCGAAGCTGAAAAACTTGAAAGAGACGGCGATTTAGGAAGAGTGGCCGAGATTCGCTACGGCAAAATAATTAATCTGGAAAAAGAACTGACTCAGCAAACTGAGGAATTAAAAAAAGTACAGAGTGCCAAAAAGCTTCTGAAAGAAGAAGTGGATTCCGAAGATGTTGCTGAAGTTGTAGCAAAGTGGACCGGCATTCCGGTCAGCAGAATGTTGGAAAGTGAAAGGACTAAACTGCTGAAACTTGAAGATGAGCTTCATAAACGGGTGATCGGACAAAACGAGGCTGTATCCGCCGTAGCAAATTCAATACGTCGCTCGCGGGTCGGGCTGCAGGATAAGAATAAGCCAATTGGTTCATTTATTTTTCTCGGTTCTACCGGTGTGGGGAAAACTGAGTTAGCAAAGGCTCTTGCTGAAACTTTATTTGATGACGAGCACGCCATTGTCCGGATTGATATGTCAGAATATATGGAAAAATTTGCCGTATCCAGACTGGTTGGCGCGCCTCCCGGATATGTCGGATATGAGGAGGGCGGTCAGTTGACAGAAGCCGTCCGGCGCAAGCCTTATGCAGTCGTCCTGCTGGATGAGATTGAGAAAGCCCATCACGAAGTATTCAATATACTTCTTCAGGTACTTGATGACGGAAGGCTGACCGACAGCCAGGGACGCACTGTCAATTTCCGGAATACCATAATCATTATGACATCGAACCTGGGAAGCAATATTATTCAGGAAAAATTAAATCAGGCATTGAGCGAAGAGGAAATCGGGAATATTTCCGGGGACCTTCGTTCGGAATTAATTCAGATGCTTCGCGTTGCAATAAGGCCCGAATTCCTGAACAGAATTGACGAGGTGATATTCTTTAGTCCGCTCTCCAGGGAAAGCCTGAAGAGGATTGTTGATTTACAATTAGGTATATTGCAAAGGCAACTTGAAGAAAAAGAATGTCAATTGATAATTTCAGACGAAATTGAAGACTGGCTTGTTTCTTTATCTTACGATGTTACTTTTGGGGCCAGACCGCTTAAACGTACTATAACAAAATATATAATAAATCCGCTGGCCCGGAAACTGCTGACGGAACCTCCCGGTAAAGTTTTAAGGATTGAGGCAGTATTGAGTGACCGGGGCGGAATAACATTTAATACGAAAGAAATATAAATGAAGAAGCTTTCTTTTCTGGTGCTTTTATTAAACATTTTTGTTTATCCACAGTTTACAACCCCGGGAACCGGGGTGAATTGGACACCGGACAGCCTTAGAGTTTATGCACCTGCCATCGTTACCGGTGAATTTCCTAACTACGCGATCATAAATAAAATAATTGTGGCGGCGAATGATAAAGTTACCGTACTGCCCGGTACGACTATTACATTTACCGGGTCAACCTCCGGGTTTGAGGTAAATGGCTCTTTATCGGTGTCAGGCGCTCCGGGGAATATAATCACTCTTACCGCGTCGACGCCAGATTCAGCGGGCACTAATTTTGACGGGTTGAGATTTAACGCGACAGCAGTAGACAGCCTGTGTCTTGTTAAATACGCCAAGATACAATATGCTTACGCAGGAGTCCGCTGTGTCGATGCAAGTATCACTGTTGAGAACAGTGAATTCTATAAATGCGCCAGGGGGTTACAGTTAAGTGCTTCCAATACGATATTCAAGAATAATACTATTCGTAGATGCTACGAGTATGGGATTACGATGACCCTTGGTTCGAATCCGTGGATAGAGGGTAATATTATTGCGGAAAACAATACTCAGAATACATCAGCTAAGAATCAGATAAGTGTAGGTCTTCAGGGGAACAATTCTCCGGTGATAAAAAATAATCTGATATACAACGCTTCCAGCACAAAATCCGGCGGTGTTTCCATCTGGGTCAGCGGTTCAACATCATTCTCAAACGCGGTAATCGAAGGGAATACTATTTATGGTAATAGTTTTGGTATGACTCTTTACAGTTCCGGAAGCGGCATTGTCAATGTGCGTGTTGCCAATAATAC
>CAIMOS010000122.1 GCA_903843135.1 uncultured Ignavibacteriales bacterium
CCTCGCTTGACAGTCCATAATTTCCATCTTTTTGAAAATCCCAGATAAAATCATAGGCATCATCAATTTGCCCGGCAACTACTTTATTAAATGAAACTACCTTTTTCCTTTCCAAAATATAATTTGTTTCTTTAAGCCAGTCGAACTGCGACCTAAAAGCATCTTTGCGGTCTAACTCTATTTTTATTTGGGGAATGATATAAAGTGCGTACTGCGGTTTGCCGAAAGGAACCCCTAAAAGTGGGTGAATAGTTTTGGCTATTCTTAAATACGAACATGTGTCAATTAGTATCTGCCGGTACGCCATATTTGAGATAATTAAACAGTGCCAATGAATCAGCTACCGATAGATTTAATACGCTGCGTATATATGAAGCGGAAACCGGATTATTAAAGATATATAAACGCAGAGTATCGAAAAAAACAGTGTTGAACTCGCGGCTTGTAACACTGATGAAATCAGAGACCTGTGGTTTTAATTTTCCGAAAAGGCGGTAGCTTACAGTGCCCAATTCAGAGAAAAGATTTTTCTGATTTGCGAAAACCATTTTACCTGCATTGATTACGGGCATATCATTATGCCTGGCATAAGCATTAATTTGCAATAAAATAGTATAGGGGGCAATTTGATACCGTTTGGCTTCGTCCAAAATTTTATTGATCTGCGATCTCACAGAAGATGCAGATGATACTTTATTATAAAAAGACGAGGCAATATCTTCCGGATATAAGAAGGCGCCGGCGAAATTATCTGCAAAATCTTCAGCAAGCGACATACTAAGGCCGGGTGTAAGTATATGGCCCAATTCGTGCACTAACCAGAATTTGAAGTCCAAAACATTTGTGTTAAGATTGATATACACCCAATTTGTCGCGCTATACGGAAGGTAAATATGCAATGCGTTTTCGTGGCTATTTTTGGAGTCGAGTAATAAAGGAATTAAAATTGTGTTAGATTCGGAAAAAAAACGGATCAATTCAGATTCTTCAACTCTTACTTGAGAAATACCCAGGCGTCCACGAACAATTTTTACCGCCGTCTGAATATATTTATAATCGATAGTGGGATTATTGAGAGAGAAGGGTTTTGTAACGGTTTCATAAGGTAAGTGTGGAACCAGCTGTTCTAATGCAAAACCCATTTCCCGTGCACGCTTTATATGGGATTCCTTTGTTACCGAATGAGCAACTTTACGAAATGCTATCACAGGTTCTGTGGAAGTGTCCCCTATAACCAATTCCGGGAACTTTAAGGAAAGCACTTGCCCTAAGCGTAATAATTTTGCCGGACGCGGGAAAGTTTCACCGTTAAACCACTGTGAAACGGAAGTTCGTGTGACGTTAAGCAGTCGGCTAAGGTCAGACTGAGAATAGCCCAACTCATCCAATCTTACGGTAATTGCTTTAGTGTTTAATTTTTTGAGCATATACAAATATATGTTTAATAAAAGCAAATGTCAAGTTTTGTTAAGTTAAGAGGCCGTAAATCGTTAAAAACTATCCTTTGTAATTTTCCGAGACCCGGATGATGGAGAAAGATTTCGAGCGTATTGTATTCTAATTTTGTTTAAACTTCCCTCTTTATGGGTAAATTTATACCCCGTTTTTCATCGTGATATTCGAAAAAAACGTTTGGAAGTAATTAAAAAAGCCTTATTTTAGTTAGTGAACATTCACTAACCTTATTAAGAACTTAAATGACCGACAGACAACAGGAAATTATCAATACATCAATGGAACTGATCGCCGAGGGAGGAATTCAGGCTCTTACGATTAAGAACCTCGCAAAAAAAATTGGTTTCGCGGAATCAGCAATATACAGGCACTATGAAAATAAAATTCAGATACTGCTTGCCATACTGGATTATTTTAAGACCGGTAACGAACTGCTCTATAAAGATATTCTGAACGAGAGCGGCAGCAGCCTTCAGTTAATAAAAAAAATATTCGCGCTCCATTTACAGAAGTTTTACGAATCTCCTTCGCTCGTTCCGGTAATTTTTTCTGAGGAAATTTTCAGGAATGAGGAGGAACTGTCGAAAAAAGTATCTGAAATAATGAAGAACAGTTCCGAGAAGATCCGGCTGCTTTTGGTAAGGGGGCAGCAGGAAGGTGAAGTCCGGGACGACATTGACGTATCACACCTCGCACTAATGACAATGGGATCGTTAAGGATGTTTGTTAAAATGTGGGATATGTCCGGTAATAAGTTTGATCTGGTGAAAGAGGGGGGCAAGTTTACCGAATCAATAGTGAAGGTTATAAGTAAAGCCGGATGAAGAAGATAAATTTAATAAATCACTCAAATACTCCCGGACGGAGATTGATGGAAATGAACAGTTTAATATTTAATAATTACAGAAAGGCATCATGAAGAATAAAAAAATTTGCCCGCGTACAAGGTTAGTGAGTATTCACAAACTATTTGCCGCGTTAGTTTTAATATTTCTCTGGGCTCCGGCACACAAAGCGCAGAACCGTGTCTGGACCCTCGAAGAATGTATTGACACCGCGCGCGTTTATAATAAGAGTTTACAGATCGGCAGGAACAATGTTTCCGCCGGGGAGGAGAGGTATAAAGAAGCGATAGCGGGACTGATACCCAAAATAAACTTTACAGCCGACTATAAATATTTTACCGCGCTGCCATATCAGTTAATGCCGATGTCTACTTTCGGCGGCCCTCCGGGTAAGTTTAAGGAAACGCAATTCGGCGTTCCGCATAACATTAACGGCTCCATCCAGGCTTCCGTTCCGCTTTACAGTCCGCAAATCTACGGCGCGATAAGCGCTACTGCCGCGGCTAAAGAGATAAGCGCTCTGCAGTACCGCAAAACGGAAGAACAGGTGTATATGGAAATATCTAACATCTACTATAATGCTCAGATATTACAACATCAACTGGTGTTTATTAACGGAAACATCAGGAATACGGAAAAGCTTCTCGAAAATATTAAGCTTTTACGGGACCAACTGATGGCCAAAAGCACCGACGTGAATAAAGTTGAACTGCAGTATAAACAGCTTTTAACGCAGAAGGAATCCGTGCAGGCAAATCTTGAACAGGCGATGAACGCGCTGAAATTCGCAATGGGCAGGAGTATCGATGCCTACTTAGAAACAGAAGCGGAGATTAAGTTCGGAGACGGAGTCGAATACGATGCATCCCCCACGATTGAGATGAAACTTGCTGCCGCTCAGAGCGCACTGCTCGAGAGCGAATTGAGCACCCTGAAAAAATTCTGGCTTCCCAATATATCTCTCTACGGCAGTTTCAGCCAGAACGGTTTTGGGTACGATAAAGCTCCTAACGACTTTTTGAAATTCTTCCCCTCCGGGTTCGCGGGGATAAATTTCTCCGTCCCGATTTTTAACGGAACGGCAACATACCGTAAGATAAACCAAAAAGAAATTGAAATCAGGAACAGCGAACTTCAGAAAAATCTGATTGAAGAGCAGACTAATATGCAGCGCGAGAACGCAGAGAAGAAAAGATCAATTGCACAGGCCAATATCAAAAACTCATACGTGCAGATGGATCTGGCAAAGTCAATCTATGAAAAAACACTATTACAGCAGCAGGAAGGAACCGCCGGGACTACCGAAGTTTTACTGGCGGATATGGCAATGAGGGAGGCGCAGCAGTCTAACCTCTCTTCAATTGTAGAGTACTTAAGAGCAGACCTTGAATTAAAAAAATTAACAGGAAATATTAATAATAATTAAGTGAGTTTAAAATGAAGAAGAAAATAATCTATATAACTGTGTCGCTTATAACTCTCGCGGCAATAATAGCGGCTCTTAAGTTTAATAAAACAAAGACTGAAGACAGGGTGTTCAGGTACGACCGGGAGAAGCCGGTTTACATCGGAGCGCAGGAGGTTAAGTTATCTGCTGTGGAGAGCGAGAGAGTTTACTCCGGAGTTTTCGAGCCCGAAAAAGAGACGAAAATCGGCGCGGAGATACAGGGAAAGATAACGGAGCTCTGGGTAGATGCGGGCAGTTATGTAGCAGCCGGCCAGAAGCTTATGCAGATAGACAACACATTGCTGAAAATTCAGTTAGAGAACGCCGCCGCGCAGGCTGAGGGACTGGAAGCTGATGTAAAACGGTACTCGGTGCTTGCGAAAGCGGACGCGATTCAGGGCGTTCAGTTAGAAAAAGCGCTTATAGGCTTAAGATCGGCAAAAGCACAGAAAGCCCTGATTGAGGAACAAATTAATAAAACAACCATTAAGGCGCCTTTTAGCGGAATTGTAACTGCAAAGATGACTGAAGTGGGGGCATTTGCCGCGCCCGGAATGCCGTTATTACAGATAACGAATATTTCTATGCTGAGATTTACGGTGAACGCCTCGGAGAATGATATTCAGGTATTTCAAAACAGTCCGTCTGCAATAATTACCCCTGATGCCCTGCCTGATGTTCAGATTCAGGGAAAACTTTTTATGGTAGGTAGTAAAGCAAATCCGGGGAATAGTTTTACAATATTGTTCAGGGCAAATAACACGAGTGATAATAAGATCAAAGCAGGTATGTTCGGGCGGGTGCATATTAAAGACCGCAAAACAAAAGAAGGAATTGTAGTGCCGGCTTCTGCCGTTGCAGGAACAACCAATCAGCCGCAGCTTTACAAGGTCTTGAACGGAAAAGCGGCTCTGATAAATGTAAGCATCGGAAGCCGCTTTGATGAAAAAGTTGAAATCTCTTCCGGGCTTAAAGCCGGTGACATTATAGTCACAGACGGGTTTATAAACCTGTTCGACGGCGCGAACGTAAGGTACAAGTGAGGATATTAAAATGAACATAACAGAAATTGCTATCAAAAGGCCGTCGCTCATAATAGTTCTATTCAGCGTATTCACTCTTCTCGGAATTATTGGCTATAAAAATCTGGGTTATGAATTGCTGCCCGACTTTAATCAGCCCGTAATAGTAATCAGAACAATGTATCCCGGTGCGGAACCGGAAGAGGTTGAAACATCCGTTTCGCGGAAGATTGAAGACGCGCTTTCTAATCTGGAGGGTGTGGATTATCTCGAAACAAAGTCAATGCCAAACGCTTCTGTGATAATAGCAAACTTAAAGTACGGCACGAGCGTGGACAACGCCATGCAGGACGCGCAGAGGTACATTGATAACATAAAAAAGGATCTGCCTGACGAAATATTGAGTCCGGTTATGAGCAAGGTATCGCCCAATGACCTGCCGATAATTTCGATCAGTGCCAAAAGCAGTTATACCGGCACGGTATTCTATCAGAAAATGAAAGATGAATTCCTGCCTCAGATTCAACAGCTTAAGGGAGTCGCCGAGATTACGCTCCTCGGCGGAGAGGAGAGAGAAATACAGGTTAATGTAGACCAGGAGAAGCTGAAGCTTTACAGGGTTCCGCTCTCTGCAGTCGCTGAAGCGGTTAACCGCTCCGGGTTAGATTTGCCTGCAGGAAAAGTGGAGAATGAAAAAATCTATAACTCCGTGAGATTAAAAGGAAAATTTGTTTCTTTAGAAGATATAAAAAATGTTCAGCTCGCGATGCCGCTGCCCGGCAGCCCTGTTTATCTTAAGGATGTGGCAACCGTTTCGGACGGAGTAAGGGACAAAAACTCCGTAAGCCGCTATAACGGCTCCGAGGGGATAGGCCTTCTGCTCAAGAAGCAGGGGGACGCGAACGCGGTAGAGGTATCAAATCTGGTAAGGGCAAAACTAAAAGAGATCGAGGAGAAATACAGTTCGGCGGATGTAAAATTCATTATGGCGGACAACTCAACAGACAACACTATAGCTGCGGTTAACTCCGTTGTATTTGACCTGTTTCTTGCGGTCATACTCGTCTCGGTGGTAATGCTTCTGTTTCTCAGGAGCTACCGGAATTCCCTGATAGTGCTGGTGGCGATTCCGACATCTTTAGTAACGGCTTTCGCAGTTATGTGGCTGCTCGGGTACACGCTTAATTTAATGACGCTGCTGGCTATGTCGCTCATCATCGGAATTCTGGTGGACGACGCGATTGTTGTACTTGAAAATATCCAGCGGCACTTAGACATGGGAAAAGAGAAAGGGAGCGCGGCTATGGAGGGGCGGATGGAAATCGGTTTTTCCGCCCTCTCTATCACTCTCGTTGACGTAGTGGTCTTTCTGCCGATATTATTTCTGCAGGTATTTGTGGCCGATATGCTGAAGCAATTTTCGATAGTGGTAATAACCTCAACTCTTACTTCATTGCTGGTTGGTTTTACGCTTACTCCCTGTATGGCGTCCCGTATCGGAAAGAAGGAAGACCTGAAGCCCGACAATCTATTTAATAAGTTATTGCTCGGGTTTGAAGGATTGCTGCAAAAATTTATCGAGTGGTACGGGCAAAGGCTTAAATGGGTGCTTGAGCATAAGATTGTTTTTAGTGCGGCAGTTATAGTATTGTTAGCCCTTACTTTATTAATTATGAAGCAGGGGATTATCGGCAAGGAAATGATGCAGACGGGGGATCAGGGAAAATTCAGGCTGAATCTCGAATTAGATAAAACAACTACAGTGTCTGAAAACAATAAAATCTCCGGCCAGATTGAGAATTATCTGATCTCGCTACCTGAAGTCGCTTCGCTCTTCAGCAATATAGCGGGGC
>CAIMOS010000123.1 GCA_903843135.1 uncultured Ignavibacteriales bacterium
ATAGCTTTCCTGGCTGATTTAAGGTTACCGGTTGCCAGCAGGCGCTGAACAACCAACTGGTCCACACCGTGCGATGCCATTGATAGAAACGCGCCTCCGATCAGCCCGGCAAGCAGGCTGTACGGTTGGGCAAAAAAACCCGCAAGGCTGCCTCCAGGATCCAGATTAAATATCTGCAGCTTGGATGTAAGTTCTGGTAGGGTAAATATTGATCCGAATCCTCCCGGAACCATCCCCGCAAGAAGATAAAGCGCAATACCCGCGCCCCCGAGATATATCAGCATCTGAAGCGCGTCTACCCAGATGACTCCCTTAATGCCGCCGGTATATGTATAGAAGAGCGTTACAATGGCTATGATCACAATAGCGACCGGATAGCTCACATCAAGCATTAATTTTATCGGGATTGCCGTGGCAAAAAGCCTCACGCCGTCTGCAGCCAATCTGGTGAATATAAATGTTGTGGATGCAACAGAACGTGTTCTCTTCCCGAACCTGCTTTCAAGAAACGAATAAGCGGTTTCAAGCCCTCCCTTAAAATAGAGAGGGAGAAGAACGTAAGATATAACTATCCTGCCGAGCAAATATCCGAATGTTACCTGGAGAAAATTAAGATTGGTTAAGTATGCCAGTCCCGGTATAGAAATAAAAGTAAGTGTGCTTGTCTCCGCCGCAACAATCGCGAAGCAGACCGCAAGCCAGGGCACTTCTTCCGCGCCGAGAAAATAGTCTTTAATATTTGTCTGTTTCCCGCCCATTATTTTGCCCATGATTGCAATCCCCACAAGATAAATTATAATAATAAGATTAAGTATTGCGGTGCGTTCCAATATTTAGAAGCCTTTAATTTGTTGTTTTGCTTTTTCGACAGATTCAGCTACGATCAACACTTCATCCAGCCGGGTTATTTTTATAAGATTGAGGACCTTTGGCGATTTCGCTACGATCCTGAAACTGCTGTTCTTTTCGACAGCCAGCCTGTTCGCTACAAGCAATACACTCAGGCCAGAACTATCGCAATTTTCAATTTCGGGCAGGTGAAGTATCAGCCCGGAGTGATTTCTATTCTCAGTCAGCGCGCGGGTCAGTTCGGTTTTAAGTGAACCCGAATTGCCCGTATCAAGTTTTGTTTCCATCAGACTGAACACCATTATACCGTCATCAACAGAAGAAGTAAAATTCATATCCTATATTCTTTTAATCAGTTCAAATAATTTATCGTAATTCCCGGCATTATCCTGTCCGGCAGCAAGTATAAAGTTATAAAATTTTTCTGAATATAACTTACGAAAACCGACCCTGTGAACAGATACCGGATAGACGGTAAGCAGTGAAACAGATGAATAGTCATCGCGGTCCAGATCAATTATCAGGTCATATTTCTTCTGTTTGAGCCGATTCACAAGCATCTTCCTCGGGATCCCTGATTTTGTGAATTCATAATCGTGATACTCGAATTTTTTTATATCGTTGTACCTTAATTCATTTACATTTATCAGAAAAGATAAAAACACGGTGATCTTCTTCCCGAGTTTGGAAAGATTTACCGCGAAATCAATCGCTCCGTTGTATCCCTCAGTGGAACGGGGAAGCAGGACCAGTATCTCTGAAGAATGTTCAAGCAGTTGATTAAATTCAACTGCGCCGGCAGTAAAATTTTTTGATTTCCTGCGCAGTTTAACATAAAGTTTATAAATCAATTTTTTCATTGCTGTCCCTTTAAAAGATTTATAAGTTCATCTTCCGTCAGTACTTTCACGCCGAGGTTTTTCGCCTTTTCCAGTTTGCTTCCGGCCTCCTCCCCGGCTATTACCGCGAAAGTTTTCTTACTCACCGAAGAACTGACTTTTCCGCCTAGCGCCAAAATCTTTTCTGTGGCCTCATCCCTTGAATATTTGCTTAATGTACCTGTAAGCACAAAAGTTTTGTTCAGGAAATAGTTTTCTTGAAACACCTGCTTTTCTTCTACAAAATTGAGCCCGTGAGCTTTAAGTGATTTTATGAGTTTCAGGTTATGCTCATCGCTGAAAAACTGCTTTACGCTCCGGCTGATACTCGGGCCGATCTCATATACCGATGAAACTTCCTCCTCCGTGGCGCTGATAAGCGCATCAATACTCAGGAAATGCGAAGCAAGTTTTTTCGCGACTCCGGCGCCGACATATCTTATACCAATCGCGAAAAGTACCTTATTAAACGGCTGCTTTTTACATTCTTCAATCGATCCGATAAGATTGTTTATGCTTTTTTCGCCCAAACGTTCAATCCGGACGAGTTCATCCCTTTTCGCTTTAAGCTCAAAAATATCATCGTAACTTTTCAGGTAGCCAAGATCCACGAAGAGATCGATCAGCGCGTCCCCGAGCCCTTCAATGTCCATCGCGCCCCTCGCCGCAAAATGGGAGAGCCTTCCCTTTATCTGTTCGGGACACATCGCGTTTTCACAGTAATAAGCGACTTCATTTTCGGGTTTGAACAGAGTTGAATTACAGGACGGACACAATGATGGCGGCAGCGTCGGGGCGCTGTTTTTTTTGCGCCTTGATACATCAACGGAAACAACCTTGGGAATTACGTCTCCCCCTTTTTCAATCACGACGTAATCATCGATGCGGATATCTTTCCGCTGTATCTCGTCATAATTGTGGAGTGTTGCCCGGCTAATTGTTGAGCCTGCGAGAAAAACCGGTTCAAGTTCAGCTACGGGCGTTATAGCGCCAGTGCGGCCCACCTGCCAGGTTATTCCGTTTAGCTTTGTTGTTGCCTGCTTGGCCCTGAATTTATAAGCAACTGCCCAGCGCGGAGATTTTGCGATCGTACCAAGCCGTTTCTGCTGCGAAAGTGAATTGACTTTTATTACCGCTCCGTCTATTTCGTACGGCAGCGAATCGCGCATTTTTTCGTATTCACCGCAAACCTGCAGAACTTCATTGATATTTCTGCACAGGCGGTGATGTTCGTTAACGCGGAAACCGAGTTCCTTTAACAGCAAAAGATTTTCGTTATGTGTGGCTGATGTATCTTTCGAATTCAGCAGATAATAAACAAATATTTTTAAAGGCCTGGAAGCTACAATGCGGGGGTCCTGCATTTTAATTGTACCGGCTGCGGAGTTACGGGGATTCGCGAAAAGTTTTTCTCCCCTTTCCGCCCGCTCACTGTTCAATTCGCTGAAGTCACCCATCTCCATATATATTTCACCGCGCACCTCTATATCGGAAAGGTCCTGTCCGGCGTTCTTAACATTCTTTAATTCCAGCGGAACAGAACGAATGGTCCTGATATTTACGGTAACATCATCTCCCTCGGTTCCGTCTCCTCTTGTTGTCGCGGTATTCAGTTTTCCTTTAAGATAATTCAGGTTTATTGAGACACCGTCAATCTTAAATTCAACCACGTATTCAACATCTTCACCGGCAGGCAGGCCGTCTCTTACCCGGCGGTCAAAATCAAGCAGTTCGCTTTCTTCATAAGTGTTGGCAAGGCTTAGCATCGGAAAGCGGTGTTTTACGGTGGCGAATTCTTTGGTGAGGTCTTTCCCTACTCGCTGCGTGGGGGAATCGGGAGTAATCAGATGCGGGTTGCTGTTCTCAAATTTCTCAAGTTCTTTATATAAGGAATCATATTCCTCATCAGTAATTTCCGGCTGAGCTAAAACATAGTACTTATAATCATTCTCGCTGATGATCTTTCGAAGCTCTATGATCCGTTTTTCAACCGGAGCAGGCATCAGTTAATTACCCGGTGTCCGGTATTATCAAATTTAATCCGGATTACTCTTTTCCCGGCTGCATCTATCGTAACAGGCTGGTTGTTAAAACTTATATTCACGCCTTTAATGTTCCCAAGAAGTACAATGAGACTGGTTTTTGCTTTTGCGTCGAGAGACATTCCGGGCCGGAGATAAAATTCCTTTACGGCTGTTTCATCAAAATCAATTTTAATCCAGGTGGAATCCAATGCCTCAAAAGAAACTAAAAGGCTGTCTCCCGGAACAACTGCGGGGGCAGTCTCCGGCGCCGATTCCTCATATCTCGGTTTCTCTTCAGCCTGCTGCTGTTCAATCGCTGTTTGATCAATAATCTCCTCTGAACCGCTTCGTAGGAAGAAAAAATATACCGTAAATAAAACCACAAAGACGCCGCCTGCGAGAATGAAGAGCTTTGGATCAATCCGCTTCTTTTGATGATGCTGATCGTACTGGTTCTCATAATCACTGAACCGGACTTCTTTGGTCTGAAACTTAGGACGCGCAAAAGGGGCAGCGGGAGCAGCAGCTTCCGGCTTATCTTCGGCTGAAGAGGTTTCGTTTCCCTCTTCCGTTTTTTCATCGGCAACAGGAACTGCCATTTCCGGCATTTTCCCTTCTTTGGCGAGATGAAATTTTTTCATCATAAAGTTCTCGTCAAGATTTATCGCTTTCGATATGGTCCTGATAAACGCTTTTACATATACTTCAGCAAGAAAAGAAAAATTTCCGGATTCCAGGTTCTGGATAAATTTCTTGTCAATTCTTGTTACGGATGAAAGTTTTTCAACCGTAAAACCGGCAGCTTCTCGGGCCTCCTTAAGCTCTTTGGAAATCAGTAGGAATTCCGGTGTCATTTTAAGCCAAGGATTTAGTTAATGAAATCTGTAATTAATTTTTCAATCTTCAGTTGCGCACCAAATAAAACTGAGACTCCACCCGGCATTATCTATTCGATTCTCTGAACGCGGGCAGCGAACGCACCGTCAATTTTATGAAGATGAGGCAGTGTCTGAATACATCCGTGCCTGTCAACAACCTCCGCGGGAAATTCATTCGTGACGGGAAGCAGACGGAACTTCGGATGTTTAGCAAGGAACTTGTGAACAATATCAATATTTTCTTCGGGTTCGATTGTACAGGTGCTGTAAACCATTATTCCGCCCGGTTTAAGAAGAGTGGCAGCCTTATTGATAAGGGCGGTTTGAAGTTCATTCAACCGGTGAATATCAATAAGTTCTTTTTTCCATTTTACATCAGGTTTCTTCGAAAGAGTACCAAGGCCTGAACAGGGAGCGTCTATCAGTATCCTGTCGAACAGTTCTTCTGTCTGATAGTCGACCGCATCGATGATAACCGTTTTTACATTCTTAACACCGAGGCGTTCAAGATTTTTTTCAAGGCTTTGAATGCGGACCTCAAACTGATCGAGGGCAATAATTTCACCGGTGTTCTTCATTTCATCCGCCAGGAAAAACGTTTTTCCGCCGGGCGCTGCACACATATCAAGTACCCGCATTTCCGGTTTTACGTCAAGAAGTTTACAAGCGAAACCTGCGCTTTCATCCTGAATGTTGATGTAGCCTTCTATAAAATACTGCCAGTGCGTAATGTTAGTAAGGTTCATAAGTTTGAAATACTCGGGGAGATATTTGCCCTGCACATATTTCAACTCAACAGCGCTCATCTGCGTCTTAAGATTTTCGAGGTCGGTCTTGAGAAAATTCACTCTTAAAGTCAGATGAGGCCTTTCATTGTTGGCGATCATCAGTGCTTCTGTCTGAGCAAGGCCGTAGCGCCCGAGCCAGCGTTTGATCAGCCAGGACGGATGCGAGAGATACGCCGCCAGATAACCGACGAGATTCTCATTCGGATCAGGATACCTTAAACCGTTTTTGCTTCTGATAATATTTCTAAGTACCGCGTTTGTAATATCCGCGGGCTTCTGCCCCTGAAGCTTTTTAACAAACTCAACCGCTTCATTCACGGCGGCAAACTCTGGTACTTTATCCAGAAACAGGATCTGGTAAAGCGCTACACGCAGAGCATTCTTAAGCACGGGAATTGCTTTTGAGAACTGCCCTTTATAAAATCCGCTCAGTATCCAGTCGAGCCTGCCTGTCCAGCGGATAACGCCGTGAACTAACTCATAAAGCAATGCTTTATCCGGGCCGTTAAGATCATTATTCCTGATTTCGTGGTCAAGCAATCTCTCTAGATGAGTATCGCTTCGCTCTACCCGGTTGAGTACCTTAACTGCTATCCCGCGCACACCCGAAAAAATATTATGTATGCGGTGCTCTTCAAGTTTAACTGGGGTATTAATAAGGGAATCCTCGTTTTCTTCTTTCTTTCTGAGTAAGGTCAAAAACCTTACGGAACAATTTCTCTTCTACTTCATTCATCGGTTTGCCTCTTCTGCCCATAACCCTTTTTGCGGTTTCGATGCTGCGCTCAAGGTCAAATGTGGTGAGCGAGTCGTGCCCGCCCCAGGAGAATGAAGGAATATATTTCGGCGGGAAGCCGTCGCCGAAGACATTGCACGAAAAGCCGACGACTGTGCCGGTATTGAACATCGTATTGATCGATGTTTTGGAATGGTCGGCCATACAGACACCAAGGAACTGGCATCCGCTGTTGATGATTTCGCCGTTAACATAAACTTTAACCGACCCGTAATTGTTCTTAAGGTCGCTGCAATTTGTGTCCGCGCCGATATTCACCCAACTTCCAAGATAAGCGTGGCCAAGAAAACCCGAGTGCTGTTTATTTGTAAATGAATGGATTATGCTGTGTTCGATTTCGCCGCCGACTTTACATACTTTGCCTACACTGACATTTTCATAAATCGAGGCGCCGATCTTCACAAGCGAATATTCGCCGATATACGCAGGGCCTTCGATTGTTGCATTAGGATAGACGACCGCATTCTTGTCAATAATGATCGGGCCAAGGGAAGCGTCGAGCACAACCCCGGGCTTTATCATCGCTCCTTCGGCAATGATAATATTTTCTTTATTGATCATATGAACGCCGTCATAAACCTTGCCGCTGATAAAAGGGAGCTTCTTCGTTTTATATTCGTTGAAACAGAATTCCATATCGCTTGCAAGTTCATCGCGGTTAAAATTAATAAGGTCCCAGTTGTAGTCAATAAACTTGAATTTTACTTTCTCAATCGGGAGGTTATCAAAGTTGGACGGCGTAAAAAGATCATTAAGGTTTTCTTTAATTTCCTTCAGCTTTTTACCGGAGACGCGTGCCGCGGCGATTGTGTCTCCGCTGAGAAAAAGTTTATTAGTTGTGTCTTTGGGGTTTATGACTTCCGTGATTTCCTTATTCGCGACCAGGCGGCCGTTAATAAAAAGGCAGTCATCCTCCTCAATAATGTTAACTTTTATATCGGGGTATTTGGTCTGTAAAAATGCGGAAAGGTACGCCCGGGTATGAAAGGACACAGTGATACCGGGGTAATATCTTGCGATTTTTTCACGCAGCATATTCATCCCGCAAACCAGGTCGTAGGCGGGGCGTGAATAGATCAGCGGCTCAAGGCGGTCGAAGTAAATGTCTTCAAAGATACAAATCTGCATAATGCCTTTTCTTTAGATTGACGTTCTTTAAAAATAAAAAAAGCTATCCACATAGCGAATAGCTTTCTTTCGTAACAATATAAAAGCTTATTTTGCTGTTTTAGCGTACTTCTTATTGAATTTCTCAACGCGTCCGGCTGAATCAAGAAGTTTCTGTTTACCTGTGAAAAACGGGTGTGAACCGCTTGAAATTTCGAGTCTCACCAACGGATAAGTTTTACCGTCTTCCCAAGCAATGGTCTCGGTTGTTTTAATGGTTGACCGTGTTAGCACAGCGAAATCGCAGGAAAAATCCTTAAATACTACCGGCTTGTATGATGGATGAATGCCTTTTTTCATCTTACTATTTCTCCAAAATGAACTATTTGCAAAACTTTAATTTAACGCTATTCGGCGTTTTTTCAAAAGAAAAAATAACTTTAAAATCGGCTAAAATGGGCTGAAATCAAGGCTTTTTTAATTAAAAATTAAGAATTAAAAATTATGAGTTGAAAACCGGCCCCTTCAGCTTTGCCCTCCACAAAATTCCCTGTCGGGAGGGATGGTATTCCCGATATTTCGGGATATTGGCCGCTCATCGCAAAGCCGCCTGAATTATCACACGATATTTAATTATTTTAAGTAAATTTTACCATTCGCTCAAAACTGTTTCCGCGCTTACGGCCGGTATTGTTAAATATTTTTATCAATAAAATTTTATTTGCTATGAATCGGTTATTTCTGTTATTTGTCTTGGCGCCTGCATTCTTCGCGATTTATCCTCAGACGCTGGTTTCCTCTTATAACTTTCCGAGGTTTACCCCCTACGACTATTTCTGGGGTATTACTGAAGTTAATGATACTTTCTGGATCGGAACTGATTATTCCACAACGAGCGGCGTTTATACATATAACAAAATTTATAAGGTTACTAAAACCGGAGCGATACTCGATTCCCTCTCCGTTCCTTTTAAGTCACATCACGGACTGGCGTGGGACGGAATGAACTTCTGGATTGCTGAAGGCTACCGCGCACTGGGCTCCAGGATATATAAGATGAATACTCAGGGAGTATTGATTGATTCATTCTTTACGGCACAGGTCATCGGCGGTATTCCCATCGGCATCGGCGATGTTTGGCTGGACGGAAACAAGTTATGGTTCACCGTTTTTTCTCCCGACTTCACTTCCTACCCGAACTCTTACGCTTACGCATTTGATATAAATACAAAACTTCTTGTTGATACATTGCCTCTGTACGGCCGCCAGCCTCTTGGCATCGCGATGAAAGGCGATACAGTGTTTTATGTTAACGAAAACCAGTATACAACCGAAACAGAACGGATTTGGGCAATAAATAAAAATACCGGCGACACACTATTCACGTTCCCGGCGCCGGATCCCGACGGCACCTGCAACCCGAAGGGCCTCCACTGGGACGGCCATCACCTGTGGCTTGTCGCGGAAAGAATCGGAACTTCGTCCTGGATCTACAAAACTATTTACAAATATGAGATCACCGGCCAGGGAAGCCCTGTTATCACTACATCATCAAATTTTATCGACTTTGGAAATACACTGATAAATTCAACTGCTGCACAAAATATTTCCATTACGAACCCCGGAAGCGCTCCTCTGATCATTTCAGGTATTGAATTCTCTTCACCTGAATTTAAATTTTCGCAGCTTCGGTTCCCTGATACAATCGCGGTGAATAATTCAAAACAATATTCCGTAACTTTTACTCCAGTGCAGTATGGTGATGTAAACAGCACATTAAAAATTTTCAGTAACGACGGCGGCACTCCTGTAAAGAACATTACTCTCCACGGTAAAGGAGTATACAGCGGCAGTTATATCACCACTCCGGGACAGATATACAGTTTCGGTCCCAGGAGATACGGTTCCCTGAACGGCTGGGTTTTCACAATAGAAAACCGGGGCAATGAACCTCTTGTAATAAGTTCTGTTAATCTGAGTAATCCTGCATTTAAGTATGATTCACTGTCGGGTGCTTTTCCGGTGGTGGTGGATACACAGAAATCCCGGGCATTGCGTGTATGGTTTCAACCCGGTATTTCACCCAACTATAATGATACGCTCAGACTGTTTTCAAACGCAATCAACACTTCTGAACTGAAAATAGCGCTGCACGGAATTTCTGATTTTACCGCATCGCAGCTGGGCAAAAAGATGTGGGAGGTCCACGTTCCTGATAATCCCTTTGCATACATCCAGGAATACAAACCGATGAGCCTGAAAAAAATTCCGGATGTAAACGGAGACGGTATCGATGATATAATATTAGCCTCGCGAAATTATCTTACTATGTGCCTGAACGGAAACTCTTCGGTTCAGGGAGACATCTTATGGTCATTCAACACCGGATACAATAATAACAACACCGGCGCTGTTATGTTTGAAGATGCGCTGCAGATCAGAAGCGATGTTGACGGCGACGGTGTCAGGGATGTCGTTCTCGGCTGCGGCGGCGGCAATGAGATGGTCTACACGGTTTCCGGGAAAACCGGAAGGTTAATCTGGGCTTACGGTGACTCAGTTAATTATGAAGACGGCGATATTAACGGAATGCGCGCGGATATGGATTTTAATAATGACGGCAGCCCGGATGTACTCATTTCCGCAAGCGGCTCTTCTCAGGGCGGAAGGCACGCTGCGATTTGCCTGAACGGCGTAAACGGACAGGAAATTTTCAATAAACCACAAAACGGGATGTTCACTTTTGACATCACCACATTGTCCGGCGGCGGCGCAATATGCGTTGACCAGAATAATGGAGGCCCTTATTTCATAAGAGGGTTTAATAAGGCCGGCAATGAAATCTGGGCCACACCTGTTGCTGATGTTATCTGGAATATGAAACCGGTGCCGGATATTAATTCAGACGGTATTCAGGATTTCGCGGCATTCTGCGGCGGACTGAATCCGCGTATGATCGGCCTCAGCGGAGCAACCGGATCTATCCTCTGGCAGCAGACATACCCCAACTATGCCACTTTCGGCACTGTAAGTATTATCGGTGATAATAATGGCAACGGATATAAAGATCTTATCTTCTCCGGAAAAGAGGGCGTGTTCCGGCTTGATACAAAGGATGGAAGCTATGTATGGCAGAATCAACTGGATTACAGTTATGTGTTTGGCGCGCAGGAGATTGGCGACCTTAACTCCGACGGCAGAAATGAAATTATTGCAGGTACTAAAAACAGTAATTTCTATATTCTTAACGGAGCAGACGGCAATATCATAAGGCAGGAGGCTCTTGGGACGCCAAACGATGAGGCAGTCGAACGCACAATCGGCATCGGGTCTATTGACGGGAATTACTCAACGGAATACATTCTCGGTACACGTGACGGCAGGGTGATCTGCTACTCCGGCGGGCTTGCGGGCCCTGTTCCTGTAGAACTTACATCATTCTCAGCCACAGAAATAAACAATAAAGTTAAAATTGAGTGGGCAACCGCGAGCGAACTGAATAACAGGATTTATCTTTTGGAACGCAACGGAAATCGGATCGCCGAAATTAACGGGAAAGGCACAACAACTGCGAAATCAATATATATCTTCTATGATGAGATTGAATTGACGGGCAGACCGGTCAGATACTCCCTTTTCCAAACAGACCTCGACGGAACTATAAATAAGATCGCGGAAACTGAGCTGGCGAGAGATTTTACTAATTACAAATTCTCCCTGCAGCAGAACTATCCTAATCCGGTAAACTTATCTGCAATTATACGTTTTGAAATTCCGGGTGGCGGTGCGGAGGGAAATTCACACCTGCAAATTATACATTTAAATGTATTCGATATTCTTGGCAATAATATCTCTGCCATTATCAACGAACCGAAGCCGCCGGGCGCGTATGAAATTGAATTTAAAACTGATAAACTTTCGAGCGGAATGTATTTTATCGAGTTGCAATGCGGCGATAACCGCGCTGTTAAGAAGATGACCGTTATTAAATAATAAAAATATCCGAGTGCTTTTTAGAATTCAGCAAGTCTGCACTTTCTTGAATCTCGCTTTATCGTTCACTTCAGCGGACGTACAAGATAGCAGGCATTGATCATACTTGGTAAACTCTGAAATGCCGGAGAGATAAAAAATAAAAAGCTTTGATAACCGGAGATTAGAATTAAAGAAAATCACCTGAACACAGCTTAAATAAACCGTGTTAAGGGGGCGTTGATTATTTAATTTCTTTGCCTTTGTTCTTTGCGGAGTCTTTTCTGGTTACCTTCCCTCCTTTTTGGAAGGTTACGGAGGAATCAATACTGCGGGAAGCGCTGGTGACTTTATCCGAGGTAACGGCCGGCTGGCGCGCCTTTTCTTCAGAAACAGATACTGCTGAGGGCTGTATTCCTGATTCGGCTTCTGCTGCTGCGGTTACTTGTTCCCGAGATAATGTCGGTCAGACTATATGCAGTCTCACCTGACAAGCATCATCTTCTTAGTTTCCGTAAAATCTCCCGCCTGAATCCTGTAAAAATAAATGCCAGGAGCAATGCCGGTGCCGTTAAACTCCACTTCATAATTTCCCGCAGGTTTCTCTTCATTTACAAGCGTCGCGATTTCCCTGCCGAGAATGTCAAAAATTTTCAGATTCACTATGCTCCCTTCCGGTAGCTCATATATAAAAGTCGCAGCATTGTTCAAAGGATTCGGATAAACCGATAACTTTATTTCCGCTTTCTTCTGTTTTATTTCCTTTTCATTAACCCCTGTCAGCCACAATGTGTCACCGAAGATCCTCGTTCCAACCTTTGCGTACCTTAACACAATCTTTCTCTTCTGCGGAATTCCGTTCAACTCCCCGTAATACTGCTCCTCAATCAATCCGATTCCGTTTTTATAAATATAGGAAAGTGAGTCAGAACCGATTGAAGAGTATTTCTTCTGAATACTTACAAAGCCGAAACTGTCCGCCGGCATTTCATAATCGCAGGTAACATTAAACTGTTTCATTCCGCGCGCAACAGTTGCCGAGTCTCCGGGACGAAGGTCAAATACTTCACGGATGTATTCAGTATCAGATGGTGGCAGAATCTCATAAGTACGTGAACGTGTTGTATCATAACGCCTGTATGAGTATAATTCTGAATTTTTGTATATCTGAATATATTTTTTATTCGATAAAATCACCTGTCCTGAATACTCCAGACTTGAATAGCCGGCCCGGCGCCAAACACCGGCGGTGTCAAGGTACATTTCTTCATAAATATACCTGTTGTTATTCAGCATCGGATCAAGCATAAGGGCGTGAACAAACGGCATATTTGTCATAAACCCCGCGGATGGATACTTAAGATATTTGGGAACAACCGCTTTATCTGTTACAACGGCGTAAATTTTATACTCTGTTGTCATAAGAGCCGTGTTGTAGTCGTAAGGAACGGAAAATTCAGTCCACCCTTCTTCAAGAGAAAAGGAGGATGTATCTGTTCTCAACAGGCTGTCTTTCTGGTAGTAAAATTTTATGATGTAGATTTTATCATTATAGGATACGGCCGGATAGTTGTGCCAGGTATAACTCCAGGCAGGTATAGAATTCGCGTTTGTCGTGAGGGAAAGAAATTTTATCGTATCATCAGATCTTGTGTAGTCCCTCTGAGGTATAAATAATTTGTGAATCACAGGTGAACTGACCGGATAAATTACCCGTAACGTATCTCCGTCTGATACCTTCGCGGAGAGGAGTCTTGGATATCCGCTCCCTTCCTGCATAAACAACATACCCAGCCCCCGCACGAAATATCTGTAACTTCTGTAAGGATAAACCCCAATCGTTTTCTCAATACGTACGCCTTTATATGGATATGTAACCCCCTGAACAGTGACCGTACCATCCAAAGCGTAAGTGGTTCCAAGCGAAGGCTCACCTTGAGCGAAAAATGCAGAATAAGATGAGTAACTCGCAGGGGGACTGATCCTGAAATCTATATAGAGTCTTGGTATACCGTCAGCGCCCCACAAAATTGAAAGTGTATCAGTCGAATTATCATATGAATAAAGGCAAGTATCGAGGCTGAACTGATACCATATCTTCCCGTCAATCGTATCCTCGTGCGCTATGTAATGCGTCCTGAATCTCCTGAAAGATATGCCTCCATCCGGCCAATATGCCTCTTCAAAGAACTGCCACTGATTTCCTACCTTTAACGGGAAATACGGCTGCGCGTTTGCTGTCTGAGGAAAAAATAAAAAGATTTGGGAAAGTAGAGAGATGATAAGGCAAAGTTTACCCGCGAATATTCTGCTTGAATATCTGAAAGCATTAATGGACACAGTAGTATCGAATGATTTCATAATAAACCCGAAATTTATTTTGTTTAATATACAAAATAGTATTTTTAGTGAAGTCCCCGAATACGCAGATCAATGAAACTGCGCGTAAAAAATCACTTAATTTCTTTTTTCTTACCTTTCGCGGAATCTGTTTTTGTTACCTTCCCTCCTTTTTGCAAGATCACGGAGGAATCAATACTGCGGGAAGCGCTGGTGACTTTATCAGAGGTAACGACGGGCTGGCCCGTTGCTTCTTCACTCACAGATACTGCTGTGGGCTGCGTCTCAGATTTAGCCCTGGCAGCTGTGGCCGTTTCTTCCTGAGGTTTTGTTACTTCGGCGGCGCGGGTTTCTTTCTTTGCGGGTAACGGAGATTCGTTTTTATCTGCAACTGCCGGAGCCTGCTGCTGATTAACAGGGCTCTCCTGCATTACCGGGGATTCACCGGTTTTAACGGGGACTACCTGCGGGGACTGATTAAACAAAATCACAACCGCGATCGCAACTACCGCAAAAACCACAGATGCCGGAATCAGAGTGTACCGGGGCATAATACCAAACCAAAGCCGGGTCCTTTTGTGGTGCTTGTGCGTATTGATCTCCCTGAAAAGATTCATCTCAAAATCTTCCGGTGCATCAACTTTTTTCAGCCCTTTCAGGGCGTTGATCACATCTTTGTAATTGTCATCTTCTTCGCGGTAAAGATTGCTCATATGTGATCCTAAACTTTATAAATATCTTTTAATAATTCCTGCAGCTGAGCGCGGCCGCGGTTAATCCGCGACTTCACAGTACCGACAGTCAAATCAAGCATTTCCGCAATCTCTTCGTAAGTAAACTCCTGAATGTCTCTTAATATCACAACTTCCCGGTATGCTTCCGAAACCTTCAGAAGGGCATCCTGGATAATTTTGTTTTTTATCGCGCTGTCCGCAAGCACATCCGGTAGCGGATCATTATCCGGAAGATCGATCGGCTCGGAGTCATCGTTCGCGGGACTGAGCGAAAGTATCTTCCTCCGCTTTTTCCTCTGCAGTTCCGTTTTTGCCAGGTTACCGGCAATAGTATAAATCCAGGTTGAGAACTTAGCAATAGTTTTATAACTGTCCTTGTTCCTGTACACTTTAATCATCGTTTCCTGAACAACGTCGCGGGAGAGTTCGTAGTCTCCCAGGAACCGGAAAACGAAGTTCATCAGCGGATTTTTGTAACGCCCGACCAGAATTTCGAAAGCACCGACCGTATCGTTCTTCTGGAACTCCAGGATCAGTTCTTCGTCTGTCAGGTCATTTAATGGCTTCTCGGCCAACTTATATTATACTATGGTTAGTGGAAAAATGTTTCAGCGAAATTTAATTCAGTGCGGGAAAATTATAAAGATAATTCTTCGTCAAAATCGCCCTTTGCGCCGGCGGTAATTGCCCCGGCAAGGTAAGTGAAGATCATCCGGTCGTCGGGCGAGGTTGTTTTGAGCCGGTGATCGGAGTAAAGCAGCACGGCCGCAATGCGCATTAGTTCGGCATCATTGTATCTTTTCCGTGAATTTTTATAATTATTCAGAGTGTTGAATGTTATGCCAAGGTCTTTCATTATTTCATTATCATCCTTCCGGGCGGTAAGCAATTCCCCCATCCTGGTGACATTTGTAAAAAACTTGGTAAGTGATGAGATTATTCCGATAAGCGATTCCCCCCGCTCAAGCATATTAAAACCGATCTGCAGTATCCTCGATCCGTCCTTGTTTGCAACTGCGGAGTGAAGGTCGTACAACTGATACTGCTTTGTGACGGAAGAAAGTTCGAGTATGAGCGCCGGGGTAATGCTCTCTTTGTCACCGAGATATGTGAATATTTTCTCAAGCTGCATTTCGATCATATACTTTTCATCGCCGCAAAGTTCAAGAAGAAGCTGCGCCCCTTCCTTCGAGATCGATTTTTCCTTGTGCCTCACGCGGTCCATAATCCATTCAAGCAGATCGCCGGGCCTTAATTTTGAAGCTTCAAAAGCGCATTCGCGGTTCCGCAGTTCCTTAAGGTAGCCTTTCTCAAAAGATTTTATCGCGCCGGAATGAACAATTACAAGGTGTGTGAAGTCATAGTTTGCTTTAAGGTACTCTTCAAGGAGTTTGTCGTCTTTAACCTTCTCAAACTCCCTGAAAAGTATTGCTTTCACTCCCCCTGAAAACGGGTAAGCCGCCGCGGTTGCTTTAACTTCAGCCATTGAATTTTCCTCTCCCGAAAACTCATAGCAGTCCATATCTGTTGTTACCAGTTTCTTAATGTTCTGGTAAAGCGCAGAGGTTGCCTCGCCGAGCGAATGACTGTCTTCGCCGTATAAGAAGTATGTCTTAAGAAATTTTTTACTTTTTATATGCGAGTAGACCGCGCTGATATTTGGATTTTTAGCGGCGATTTCCGCGGCTCCTTATATCTATCTGGCTCTTTTTTCGATTGTCACCGATTCCATCACAACATCATTGAGCGGTTTATCGCCCGGTTTGCTGGTAGGAACCTTACCGATATTAAAAACAACATCCATACCTCCGATAACTTTTCCGAATACAGTATGGCGGCCGTCCAGCCAGGGTGTTGCGACTAAGGTGATAAAAAACTGGCTTCCGTTTGTGTTCGGGCCGGCATTGGCCATTGAGAGGATGCCGGGGCCGTCGTGTCTGAGTTCGCTTACAATCTCATCTTCAAATTTGGTTCCCCAGAAAGAGAGCCCGCCTCTTCCCGTGCCCGTTGGGTCGCCGCCCTGAATCATAAATTGATCAATTACGCGGTGGAATATTATGCTGTCGTAATAATTCTGTTGTGCAAGTCCTACGAAATTTTCAACTGTCTTCGGCGTCTGTTTCGCAAAGAGTTCAACTTCAATAGTTCCCATATTAGTTTTGATGACCGCAACGGTTACTGAGTCATCCTGAGTAAAGTTTGCCATACTGCTGCTCACTGGATTTTGTGCGTAAATAATGTTTGTTAAAAATGTAAAAAATAAAAAAGAGAACAGGTGTTTCATATTTTTATGATCTCCATTAAGGCTGAATGTATCCGCTGATTATTAAAAACAAAATAATAATGCCGAGCGCTATTCTGTAATAAATAAAAACAAATGTGGAATATTTCTTTAAAAATTTAAGGAGAAAATCAATCGCCAGCCATCCGCTCACTGCAGAAACAATTGTTGCCACTATAAGATTTAAAGTGGCGTCGCCGTCGAGATACGGAATCGCCTCTTTCAACTGAAGGATACCGCTGGCAAGGATCGCGGGAATACTCAACAGGAACGAAAACCTCGCAGCTGTTTCCCGGTTAAAACCGACGAAGAGTCCGGCCGTGATTGTCGTCCCGGAGCGCGATGAGCCGGGAATCAGAGCAACTGCCTGTGCCAGGCCGACCATTATGGCCCTGAAGAAATTTATGTCCTTCAGTTCGTATTTGAATTTTGCGGTCTTCTCCGCGATTGCTAATATCACCGCGAGAACAATAAGGCTGACCGATATTACATATAAATTCTTTGTAAATGCGCCTTCGATAATGTCCTTGAAACCCAAGCCGATAATCACTATAGGAAGCGTGCCCGCAAAGATGAACCATCCCATCTTCGCGTTAAGCGTCTGCTCACTGAACTTTCTTCTGTGAATAGCGTTCTGATCCAGGAACTCCATTGTGATATTCAAAATATCGCGCCAAAAATAAAGGAGGATAGAAACCATCGTTCCGAGCTGTATTATAGCTATGAATGAGGTCCAGTGTTCCGGGTTCTCTGCAGAAATCAGGTTCATAAACTTTCCGGCGAGGGTCAGGTGACCCGTACTGCTGATCGGCAGGAATTCTGTTATACCTTGTATAACGCCTAAAATAATTGCTTCGATTATAGTCAAAGTGTCCTCTTAAAAATTGTAAGTTATGCCGAGTTTTATTCCGGCGGAAAGTGAATTAAGCGAAAGTGTAGAGGAATTCGCGTCGTACAGAATCTTTTCACCTTTATCATTTTCCGGTTCGCCGTTAAAATCATATCTGAGATCGCCTGCAATATAGATGTATGCATTTTTGGAAAGCCTTGTATTTCCGCTCGCCGCAAGCAATATCCCGAATCCGCTTGTTTTGTATTCGATGACTGTTTTAATCGGCGGTTTTGTTTCTTCGACCACGGCAAAGCGCGGGCCCGCGCCGGCGCCCAGCCTGAA
>CAIMOS010000124.1 GCA_903843135.1 uncultured Ignavibacteriales bacterium
CACTGTCCTTCCGCGTGAAGTTGTATTATCTATAACTTCGCACCAAAGGTTGTTGTTGAAGTAAATCTTATTGCCGATTCTTACTTTTCTTGCAGGATCAACAATAACGTCCCAGATCGCGTCGTGGTTATTAAGTTCGCGGAGAAGGAATACTTCGATCTTCGCGTTTGTTTTTTCTTTTTTACCAAACAGCCTGGCCTGAAACACTTTTGTTTCATTAACAACAACACAATCGCCCTTTTTAACATAATCCGCAAGGTCGGCGAAAGTTTTAGTCTCGATCGTCTGCTCCTCCCGGTTAAGAACAAGAAGCTTTGCCTTGTCCCGCGGTGTAACGGGATACTTGGCAATGCTTGCCTTGGGGAGGTTATAACTAAAATCGGATAATTTCATTTTATAGTCCTAAAATTAATTAATAAATTAGCCGGGCAGAGACTGATCTCCGCCCGGTATTATTTTCAAGAAATAAATTATTTCTTTTTCTTAGCAGGTTTAGCTGCTTTTTTAGCTGTTTTCTTAACAGCTTTTTTAGCAGTCTTTTTGCTTCCGGCTTTCAGTTCTTTTACAACTGCCCTTGCTGCAGCGAGACGCGCGATCGGAACGCGGAACGGTGAACAACTGACATAGTTGAGCCCGGTACGGTGACAGAACTCGACAGAAGAAGGTTCTCCGCCGTGTTCGCCGCAAATACCGACCTTAAGGTCAGGCCTGGTTGATCTGCCGCGCGCAGTTCCGATTTCGAGAAGCTGTCCGACACCTGTCTGATCAAGCGCTTCGAACGGATCCACAGGTAAAAGTTCTTTCTCAACATAAATCGGAAGGAATTTACTGCTGTCATCTCTCGAGAGGCCGAATGTTGTCTGGGTCAGGTCGTTAGTTCCGAATGAGAAGAACTCCGCTCTTGTAGCGATCTGATCGGCTACCAACGCGGCGCGCGGGAGTTCGATCATCGTTCCGACAAGGTATGGGAATTTAATCTTCTTTTCAGCCATAACTTCAGATGCGATTCTGCGGACAATATCTTCCTGGAGTTTAAATTCGCTTACATCGCTGACAAGCGGAATCATAATTTCCGGTTTAACTTTGATGCCTTCCGCGATTACTTCTGCGGCAGCTTCAAAGATGGCCCTTGCCTGCATTTCGGTGATTTCCGGATAAATAACGCCTAAGCGGCAACCGCGGAAACCGAGCATAGGATTGAATTCGTGTAAGCCGTGAATTCTGTCGTGAACTTTCTGAGCTGAAACATTGAGTTCGTTAGCCAGTTCTTGGATTTCGCTCTCTTTAGTCGGGAGGAACTCGTGCAACGGAGGATCAAGCGTTCTTACTGTAACAGGGAAGCCCTTCATAGCTTTGAAGATTCCCTTGAAGTCTTCTCTCTGATAAGGGAGGAGTTCGGCAAGCGCGTTCTTCCTGTCTTCCTGTGAATCCGAGAGGATCATCTTACGTACAGATTTGATTCTGTCGCCTTCAAAGAACATATGCTCAGTGCGGCAGAGGCCGATTCCTTCAGCGCCGAATGCGATTGCATTTGATGCCTGGCCCGGCTGATCCGCGTTTGTTCTGATTCCGAGTCTTCTGTATGAGTCAGCCCATTTCATCAGCGAATCGTAGGTCTGGAATACAGGGGAGTCTTTAGGATCGAGAGTTTTTTCGATAAGAACCTGAACAACTTCTGATGGCTTTGTCTGGATAGCGCCGACAATAACTTCACCGGTTGAACCGTCGATTGAAATAAAGTCGCCTTCGTTAACAACGATATCTTTATTGTTAACGCGGATAGTTCTTTCGGCATAATTGATGTTGAGAGCGCCGCAGCCTGCAACGCATACTTTACCCATCTGGCGCGCAACGAGAGCTGCGTGTGAGGTCATTCCGCCTTTTGCCGTTAAGATACCCTCGGAAGCGTTCATTCCTTTAATGTCTTCGGGTGAGGTTTCAATTCTCACGAGAATAACTTTATCGCCTTTGGCTGCCATTTCTTCTGCATCCTGAGCGCTGAGGGCAACTTTACCTGATGCCGCGCCCGGACCCGCGTTAAGGCCTTTAGCCATAAGTCTGCCTTCTTCGATTGCTTTTTTCTTTTCAGCAGCATCGAATACAGGTCTGAGAAGCTGGTTAAGCTGATTAGGCTCAATACGCATAATGGCTTCTTCTTTATCGATAAGTCTTTCTTTAACCATATCAACAGCCATCTTAACTGCGGCGAAACCGGTTCTCTTACCGACACGGCACTGGAGCATCCAGAGTTTGCCCTGCTGAATTGTGAACTCGATGTCCATCATATCCTTGTAGTGTTTTTCAAGAACCTTGCGGATATTATCAAGCTGTTTGTATATGACCGGATTGTCTTTCTGCAGTTCAGCGATAGGGAACGGAGTCCTGGTGCCGGCAACAACATCTTCGCCCTGGGCATTGAAGAGATATTCACCGTAGAATATGTTGTCTCCGGAAGCAGGGTCACGTGTAAATGCAACACCCGTACCTGAATCCTGGCCCATATTACCGAATACCATAGACTGTACGTTAACTGCAGTTCCCCAGGATTCAGGGATTGCGTTGAGTTTGCGGTAGACTTTAGCACGGTCATTCATCCAGGATCCGAATACTGCTCCGACAGCGCCCCATAACTGGGTGTGCGGATCTTCAGGGAAATCGTGGCCGGTTTTTTCTTTGATGGCTGCTTTGAATTCGGCAACGAGTTCTTTTAAGTCATCTGCGGTAAGTTCGGTATCGAAATGAACGCCGCGGCTTTCTTTCTTGGCTTCAATGATAACTTCAAAAGGATCGTGTTCGTGTTTGTCGACAGGTTTAAGGCCGAGTACGACATCGCCGTACATCTGAACAAATCGGCGGTAAGAATCGTAAGCAAATCTTTCGTTGCCGGTTTTGGCGATGACACCCTGAACAGTGACATCATTAAGTCCGAGGTTGAGGATGGTATCCATCATACCCGGCATTGACGCGCGGGCGCCGCTGCGGATAGAAACGAGAAGCGGGTTCTTCGGATCGCCGAACTTTGCGCCCATTGCGTTCTCGATTTTCTTCAGAGATTCGTTCACCTGGAGCTTTAACTCCTTAGGATACGTTCTCTTGTTTGCATAATAGTATGTACATACTTCCGTGGTAATCGTAAATCCTGCCGGAACAGGTAAGCCGATGTTGACCATTTCAGCGAGGTTTGCACCTTTGCCGCCGAGCAGGCTTTTCATTTCAGCTTTTCCGTCAGCTTTTTTACCGCCGAAAAAGTAAACATATTTCACTTTTTGAGCCATTTAGTACTCCGTTTTTTATTTAAGAAATTATTGGAAATAATACAATTAACTGGTTATTGCTTATTTCCGGTTTTAACTTTTTATTCTTTGAAGAATCAGTTCTTCAAACTCTTTATTGTTTTCAATCTCCATTTCTATTTTTAAATAGTAGATGTCGATGTCGTCAAGTTCTCTTTTAAAGCGGTTCAGTTTTACCGCGTCTTTATGCGTTGTTATTACCGAACTGCTGTTGCTTGAGTAAAACTCTTTTCTGATCTTCTGTACTTCATCGTTATTGTACTTATTGTGATCAAGGAAGATCATCCTGCTTGCAGTGTCCACACTAAGTGAATTAAGCACCTTAAAGAACGAATCGGGATTCGCGATTCCGTTTATGATCAGGCTCTTCTGCCCGACAAAATCTTTTATATCGAAAAATTCTTCATTCTTAACATCCACGAATCCTACGGCGTGATAGAATCCGTAGAACACAGGTTTTCTTAAGAAGTATTTTTTAATTTCAACCGGAATTTCCTGCTTTTCAGAAAATTTCCGGTTAATGATAATAACATCCGCTCTTTTCAGTGACTCGTACGGTTCCCGGAGGTTCCCTGTGGGGAGCAGCATCTTTTCATATTTATCTTCAGTAGTTAAAAACCTCTGATCGAATAAAACAATGTCAAGGTCCCGGTGGATCCATCTGTGCTGAAAGCCGTCGTCAAGAACGATTAAAGAAACACCCGAATCTTCAATCAGTCTCTGTGCGCCTTTAACTCTGTTTTCTGAAACAGCCGCTTTTACTCCGCATTCAATCACTGTCTGGTGTATCTCATCGCCTGCTTCATTTACGTCGTGAAAGATTTTCTCGCCGTCGCTTACGTAAAGGTAACCCTTGGTGCTTCTCATATACCCGCGGCTGAGTACTCCCACATCAAAACCAAGCTTCTTGAAAAGACGGCTGATATAAATAACCATCGGAGTTTTACCGCTTCCTCCCACCGTCAGGTTCCCGACAGAGATGACAAGAGCGTTCACTTTTTCCGTGCGGAATTTCCCTTTATCAAAGAAATCATTCCTTACCCTTATCACAAACCTGTAAACAGGAATAAGGGGCGCGAGAAGAATTCTTAATGTCCTGATTAAAGAATCCATATCTTATTCAAACTTGCCGGCCTGTTCCTGCAGGGCATTGAGTTTTTCTTCGCACTTAACAATCAGTTCCGAAACTTTATCGTGTTCCATATCTTTATCTATATACACAGGGTCCGAGTAAACTAACCTTACTTTTGAAAACGGTTTGGGAACATAAAAACGGTCCCAACTCTTCAATCTTATTGCATTGCCGTATCCGACACCAACCATCACAAGCGGCGCGGAAGATTTTTTTGCGGCTACAACTGCTCCCGGCTTAAACTTATTAACAGGTCCCGTGGGCCCGTCGGGAGTTATGCAAACGCCGCCTTCATATTTAGCATAATCGACCATCATCTCGAGAGCAACTTTACCGCCTTTGTGGCTCGAGCCTCTCGCGGTCTGGTAACCCCAGCGCCTTAAAACACGTGCAAGAATTTCTCCGTCCTTGCTCTGACTGGTTAGCCCCATAAATTTTCTTCCGCGGTGAAAGTACCACGGATAAAGCATTGATGAGTGCCAGAACGCTATTATTGTATTTTTATTGCCGTCAAGCAGTTCTTTTACTGCCTCAAAGTTGATTACTTCTTTCCGCAGGCTTTTACAGACGAATGAAATAAGTCCGTATATAAAATGCCTGCCGAGGAACTGAAGAACAGACTGTTTAATCTTTTTCATTGTTCCTGATAAAACTCAGTATTTCATCCGCGGCAACTTCCGCGGAGTTATTATTCCCCAGAATGTTTTTAACATTTTTAAGTTCGTTGACCGTGTTCGCATACAATTCCGGGGAAGAGAGGATCTTACTTCCTTCTTCAAAAATCATTTCCGGAGTGCATCTCTCCTGTATTAGTTCAGGAACCACAATTTTGCCGTTAATTATATTAGCCAAAGCAATTTTATCAATTTTAATCAGCATCCGGCTGATATTATAAGTAAGCGCCGTTGTGCTGTATACAACTGTATGCGGCAGCCCCGAAATCGCCGCTTCAAGCGTTGAAGTTCCTGATTTGATTACGCCGAACCGCGCTTCTTTCATCAGATCATAATTGTACTTATCAGTCACAATCAGTTTGTTCTTCTTAGCGATCTCTTCAAGCAAACCTGAGTTTACAGAAGGCGCGGCGAGAACAACACCCTGCAGATTAAATTTTTCACAAAGCATTTTTGCTCCTTCAGCCGCAGGAATAAATATTTTTGAGATTTCCTGTTTGCGGCTGCCGGGCATTATAACGAGTATGTCCTTCCCGGGATCCAGGCCAAGTAAACCGTTAAGCTCTTCTCTCGATTTATATTTATACTCTGCCATCTTGTGAACCAGAGGATGGCCGGTATAAACCGCCTCAACTCCGTACTTCTTATAAAAATCAACCTCAAACGGATTGATGACCAGAAGTTTATCAATGATCCGTCTGATCTTAAAAGCTCTTTTCTGTCCCCAGGCCCAAATTTGCGGCGCGATATAGTATATGTTCTTCCTGCCGGCTTCTTTTGACTTTTTTGCAAGGCTCAGATTGAAGCCGGGATAATCTATATAGATATGGAAACGGATACTTTTTTCATCAGACAAGTTCATTAGCCGCTTCCTGATCCCCATCATATATGGAATATGCTTAATTACCTCAGCGAAGCCCATAAAGGCAACATCGCGGATATGCACTGCAGCGCGCAGTCCTTCCTTAATCATTTCATCTCCGCCGATACCATAGAACTGTATTTCAGGCAATTTCGGCTTAAGGGCCCTGATAAGTTCGGCCCCGTGCTGATCGCCGGATACTTCCCCCGCAACGATCAGAATATTTAATTCTTTGGCGCTTATGACATTATCCTGAATACATAGAGCAGAATAATTGTCAGCCATACAAAGAAGATCGCCTGGAATGTGCGACGCTCAGAACGTTTGCCGGCTTCCAAATTAAACGGCGGCTGCTGAACATCCTTCTTTACAAATTTTTTGAATTTAGGGAAGAACCTGTTTACATTCTGCAGATATTCTTCGTATGCCGCGCCAAAAGTCTTTGCGAGATACTTCTCTTCTTCAATTACGATCAGGTAATATTCCACGATAAATGCCGCGAGAGCAATTATCTGCAGGTAGGGGAATGCCGCGAACGACATAATGCCAAGGCCTGTATATATAAGAATATTGCCAACGTATAACGGGTTGCGCACATAAGCAAAAGGGCCGCTGATTACAAGGAATGTTCCGCCCACTGTTCCCGTGGTGCGGGTTTCGCTTCCGGCCCAGCTGACGCCCCAAAGGCGCATACTTTCTCCGGCCAGCATTATGACTGTCCCGATAATCAGGCTCCAGATGTTCGGGTTGTTGTAAAAAAGCATTACCAGTAAAAATGGTATTGGTATGTAGCTTCTGTACTTAAATACTGCCGATGAAAATTTTGATAAATTCAATTTTAATCCTAAAAATTATCCTAGTGAATAAATATGTTTTCTTTTCAGTTCCGCTTGTCTCCGCTTCTTTATCCTCTTCTTAGCCAACAGGGTTTTTAGGATATTCTCAACATCATAAAAGGTGTCGAAAGCATTGTAACTGATCCTGTTGATCTCACAGAACCGGAGCAGGTTATCGCGCGCAAAAATTATATCAACAAACTGCACGGGACAAGTATCGCTTGATCCGTTCCCGATATACATCGTAATATCATCTTCAGCGGAGTTTGATATTATATGGTTCCTCTTGCAGTTTGCGCAGAACAAACACTCTTCATCCGTATGCGGGAACTCGGCGAAGAGTTTGCCGTCAGGGCCTTCACTCAATTTATTCGAATAGAATGTCAGGTCACCGAAATTTTCCCGCTCTAATATTTTCTGTATGTAATAACTAAAACCATCGCTGAGTATTATCAGTTCAAGATCGTTCGCTTTGGCGAACTCATAGAAACTTCTGAACCCGTCGCGTATCTGCATATCCTCTGCAACTGCGTCTATCTTTTCGTAGGTTATGTCTGCCGAGTTTTCGAAAAGCCTGCTCCAGCCCTCACGTGCGGATATTGTCCTTAAATTGATATCTGCTATAATTCCCTCGATGATCTCTTTATTCCCGTATCGGCGGAATAATTCTTCTCCGGTATCCCGGGTGATTATCGTGCCGTCAAAATCGATAAAAACTTTTAACTTCGAGTGGTCTAACGCCATCCGCTTCTCGATATGACTAACTTTTTTACATCAACGAAATCATCCGCCCTGAACCTGTAATAGTAAACACCCTGCGGATACTTACGCGAATAAAAGACAAACTTGTTAATACCTTTATGTGTCTCAGTAAGCTGAAATTCCTCAAGCTTTTCAAGTCTTGAGTTAAAGAGTTCAATTGAAACCTCTGCCGGTTCCGGGAGATTAAAACTTATCACCGATGAATCTCCGAAGACAAGCTGCTGCCCCGGGATTACAAAAATTTTATCATTTCTCTCGGGGAAATAATCTACCCGTTCAGTATTGGAAACATTAAGTTCTCCGAAACTCCCGATTTGAATAACACGGTAGAAATATGATCCCTCATCTCTCGGGGAATCTTTATATGAATATCTTCCGGTGACGGACAGGTTCTTCGGTGTTACATTCCCGACTTCTGTCCAAATTGATTCCTCATCCTTTTCTTTCAGCAAAGTTCTTTCAACCTTATAACCAAGAACTCCGGATTCATTTGCCACAGCCCAGGAAATTGTAACAGTATCGTTCCAATAATCCGTGTGAAACTGTGATATCTGCGAAGTATAGTTTTTATTTGAAAAAATCCTCTGCCCGAAAATTCCGTGCTTATCAGCAGTGCTTTCCTTAAATACAGCAACTATTCCGTTATAACTGTCCGGAACGATATTCAGGTAGCTCTTCTCAGTTTTCTGGCTGCGGGCCACCGCAATTCCGGCCTGTCCCCAGAGCACTTCACTTTTAATCCCCAGACGCTGTGCGTAAACAGTGGCGTGTGCGTCGCCCGGATTTTTCGTGAACCACGCAGCGATTACACCGCCCCGCTCATCCGGGATGAGCGACAAACCGAAATTGTTTGAACTGCTGTCGGCATAGTAGGGGCTGCGGGGCTCCTGCCAAAGATCATTTCCGTTCAGGCCATATTTTGTGATTCTAATTGCACGTTTGTTTTTAGTCTCTGAGACCCATCCGAAAGCGATCGCATTATCAGATGTAATGCAAACCTGGGGAATGCTCAGGCTGGCGTTTTGTTCATTAACGGTTTTATAATTATCCGGCCATATACTGCTGCCGGTAAAATCAAACAACTGGTGATAAATGCTGTTCTTTGAGTTCATTGATGTCCAGGAAAGATGGAAACCCGTGCCCGGATAAAGAACAGCCTTATAATTCATAATATTAAAATTGCCGCCGACGAGTTCATTTCCCGTTTTAAACCAGCGCATTCTCCCGCGCGCGTCCATATACTTCACATTAAGAATATTGCTGCGGTTTTTTACTTCAACCCAAAATATCAGAACTCCTCCGTCGGGGGCCTGAAGCATCTGAAGATTTGTTTTGAGCGCCTGCGATGAAGCCACGCTTACACCGTCATCCGGAAATTCCGCATAACCGTTTACAGATACTCTTTGCAGTTTTATCCTGTAATCAATTTTTGGAAGCGGCGTTCTTTCGATAAAACTCACCGCCGCAAACCCTTCGGTATCGCTCGTTACCGCGAACGAAGCAACCTGTTCCACGTGCTGATTTATCTGCGCACCGGAGCCGGTCCAGAATTTATATCCGTTGCTCTTGAAGCGCTGGAGATTAAGCACCTGATGGTTTTCGTTAAATATTTCTTTCCAGAGCAAAACCAGTGTATTATTAATTCCCAAAATTCCCTGAGGCGGATCAAGGGACGCCTTATTGCTGTTTACCTTGATTCCGTTACCGAAGAAAGAAGGGTTCCCGTCGTAATTCAAATGCTGATAAAAGAGATCTCCGGTATTTCCGTCTTTTTCCTGCCAGAGCACATAGAATCCCCTCCCGGGATCATTAATCACGTTGAGGTTTACGGGATTAACCGTATTCTCAATAAGTTTCCGGTTGCTCTCCGGATTTCCGGACCATTGCGGGTATAAATCGTTGAAGGCAGTTAATGCTATTATTATTGTAATAAATAATATACCAGTACGCCCTAAAGATCCCCCCGTTTTTAAGAATAAACCAATTGCTTCGGGATTAATTGACAAAGTCAAATTCCTGATCGAATTTAACACCTACGAGTTTTGATACGCCTTCATCCTGCATAGTAACTCCGTAGAGAATATCAGCCGATTCCATTGTTCTCTTGTTGTGGGTTACAACAATGAACTGAGTATTATTGGAGAAATCCTTTAATATTCTTGTAAAACGGTCCACGTTTGCATCATCAAGCGGAGCGTCAATTTCATCCAGAATACAGAACGGGCTTGGTTTAACAAGATAGATGGCGAAGAGCAGCGCGATCGCTGTTAAAGTTTTCTCTCCTCCGGAAAGCATTTCAATATTTGTCGGCCTTTTACCTTTAGGTTTAGCAATGATCTCGATCTTAGCCTCAAGCGGATCAGCATCCTCTTCAAGCCTGAGGTCCGCCTCATCACCTTCATTAAACAAGCTTCTGAAGATCTTAATGAAATAATCGCGGATTTTTTCGAATGTCTCCATAAACATCTGTTTCGCATTCGTATTAATCTCGTCGATGGCTGTTATCAGGTCTTTTTCCGAATTGAGGAGATCCTCTCTTTGCTTTGTTAAAAACTCAAGGCGCTGCTTTTCTTCTTCATACTCTGAGTACGCGAGAAGGTTCACCGGGCCGAGATTTTTTATCTGCTGTTTCAGCGTTTGCACTTCAAGAGAGAGAGCGCCGACGTTAAAAAAGTCCGCGTCCTCAAACTGCTTCAGTTCAATATCGAGGTTATAACTCTCGCGTATATGTTCGCGCAGATTTTCCAGTTTAATTTTTATTTCGCTCAGCCGCAGGTCTTTTTTATGGAGTTCATCCCCGAGGCGTTCTTTTTCTTTTCGCTTCGCATTATAGGACTGTTCAAACTCAGTGATCTGCGATCTAATTAAAGAATAGCTTTCTTCAATTTCCTTCTCGCCCTTGCGCAGGTTTTCCCGCTCATCAGTATGAGCAGCCAGAGATCCCTGCTCTTCGGTAATAAATTCCGTAAGGTCAAGTAATTCTTCTTCTGAAGTTTTAATATCATCTTCTCTTTTCAGAATTGATTTACCGATAATTTCAATGTTTTCCTGGTTCCTTCTAATGCCGCCGGAAACGCTTTTTCTCTCGCCGGCCTGGCGTTCGTAATTGAGGCCCAGGTTGTTCTGATCGAAAATGGCTTTGTTATATGCCTCGTCAGTCGCCTTAAATGCTTCTTCTGCTTCGAGTTTCTGTCTCTCGATTTCCTCTTTGCCGGCAGTCAGTTCGGCGAGGGCAGCTTCTTTTTCTGATTTCTCAGCCTCAAGCGCCTCAAGCTGGGCAGCGAATTCGTTTATCTCCGCGAGGTGCTTTTCTTTTTCCTCGGATGAGCGCCTCGTCTCAAATTCAAACTGGCCGATCTGCTTTTCAACGCTGGCGAGATCGAGGATGAGTATCTTAACTTTTTCCGATAATGATTTTATATCAATTTCCGCGTACCTGGATTCAGTTTCTTCGGTTTCCTTACGCAACCTGCTTAATAGCTCTTCATATTCCGGAATTTCTTTCTTAAGGCTCTCGAGCAACTGTCTTCTTCCGAAAAGAGTTTCATCCGCACGCGGCGCGGAGCCTCCTTCGATGATCCCTTCAAAGCTCAGGTAATCGCCGTTAAGCGTTGTTATGTTAAACCCGGGAAATTTTTTGTGGATAAGAAGCGCGTTTTCAATATTATCGGTTACTATGTAGTTTTTGAGTATCCGGGAGAAAATCGCGCTCCATTTGCTGTCCGTTGAGATAAGTTCGGACGCGAAGGCGATAAAGCCTTTTTCGTTCCTGACTTTATTCACTGCACGGTTATGCGTAAAACGGCGTATGAAGCCGGTGAAGGATTTATCTTTATCATTTTCAAGCGCATCTATAATATAAAATGATGCTTTGCCCATCTCTTTGTCGCGGAGCTGCTTAACTGCTTTGAGGACATCATCAAGTGTTTCAACAACGAGATTATTAAGATTGCTTCGCAAAGCCGATTCAACCGCGAATTTATATTCATCTGTAGTGTTGCCGAGATTTGCGAGCAGATTGATGTCGCCTTTAGCCCAGTCTTTATTATCAAACAGGGCTTTGGCTCCCAGTGAGAAACCCTCAAGATTATCTATCAGGTTCTGAAGAAACGCAATCTTTTCCTTTATTGTGTTTAAAGAACCACGCGCGTCAAGTTCGCGTTCCCTTAAAGCGTTTAGCTGCTGCTCATAAAGATCTTTTTCGTTTTGTTTCTCCTGGAGGAAGCGTTCTGCTTCCGCAAGTTTCTTTTCAGAGTCTTCTTTTTCTACGTTAAGTTCGTCTATGTACGACGCTGACTTGGAAATAGTTTCGTCAAGTGTCTGAATTCGTTTGTTGATGCGGTCAATATTGTTCTGGATTGAATTTATGTTGTTTCTGACCGAATTTATCTCACCTTCGCGGCTGTTGATCTCTTTATATTTATCGAACGCTGCTTCGGAAACAGCCGAGAGATTCTTGCGTTTATCTTCGAGTTCATTTTTCAGGTCAACTACCTTAACGGTAAACTGGTCCTTGTCTTCTGCCAGTTTCGCGAGAGCTTCGGTAAGTTCTTCCAGCCTTTCGTTAAGCTGGATTATTCTTTCCTCTGACTGGCTCTTTTGCTGGTGAAGTTCGTTCAATTCAGTTTTGAACCTGTTGATATTATTCTCGAGCGAACTCTTCTTTTCGGCTGATACTGAGACGCTTTCCTGTACCTTATGGATCTTTTCGGTCTGAAGGGTGATCTCATCGCGTTTTGCGGTTAGCTGCAGTTCAACGGCTGTAAGTTCCTGTTTGATAGATGAAATTGAGCCTTCAATCTCGCGGAGCATTGAGTCGATAGAGATGCGTTCTGCCTGCAGAGACTGTACCTCAGCTTTGATACCTGTGCTTTCACTGTGAAACAGTGCAAGTTCTCTTTGTGCCAGCTCAAGTTCTTTTTCGCGTAATTCAGTTGAAATCTTGTTAAACCTGTCCGCTCTTTTCGCCTGCCGTTCAAGCGACGCGGTCTTCTTTTCGACTTCACTGTAAATATCATTGACCCTGGTTAGGTCAGATTTGACTTCGTCTAATTTTTTTAGTGTAAGCCGGCGCCTGAGTTTGTATTTGTTAACCCCGGCAGCCTCTTCAAACATAACGCGCCGTTCGTCGGCTTTATTACTCAGGATCGATTCAACCATCTTTAACTCGATAACGGAATAGGCGTTAGTACCCATACCGGTATCCATAAACAGGTTTGTAATGTCCTTAAGACGGCAGATGTTTTTGTTAAGGAGGTATTCACTGTCGCCGGAGCGGAAAATCCTGCGTGTAATTACCACTTCGCTGTATTCAGTGGGGAGCACCCCCTTGTCATTATCTATAGTGAGTGATACTTCCGCCATACCCATAGGTTTTTTATTTGCGGTGCCGTTGAAAATAACGTTCTCCATACTGTCGGCGCGGAGCGTACTTGTTTTTTGTTCTCCGAGGCACCATCTGATGGCATCCACAATATTGGTTTTGCCGCAGCCGTTAGGCCCCACGATCGCCGTTATTCCCTTATTGAAAACAACGTCGGTCTTTTGCTGGAAAGACTTAAACCCAAGTATATCGAGTTTAGATAAATACATTAATTACTTCCTCCATACACCTGTATCCAGGCATAGTGAATATGATCCAGTGTAAAATAATTATACTGGTAGTACATTAGAAATGCCGCAGATACAACAATAATGAAGACTATACCATAGAAGAAAACTTTACCCGGTGACACATCATAAATAACATACATCCCTTTAAGGAGCCGGTAAAGCGACCAGATGTAAAAGAAGGCTATAAAGCCATAGATGTAAATATTGGCGTAATCCATCTCAAGCACCCTGTATAGCACAATTACTACCGGTGTAAGAACTGCAAACGGGATAAATGACCAGACAACGGTAAAAAATGAATTACTCACAGAAACTTTATTCATTACAAAAAGCGATCCGAGTTTTACAAGCAGGCTGAGAATGAAAATCATTAGTAATGAAATGACAGTAAGCCAGATTATTGACTGGAGCGGGGACCAGGCGAGGAAACTTACGAAAGAAGTAACGCTTTTGCACGCGAAAGCGATTACTGTTTTTTCAAAAAAAACGGAGTAACGGGCGTAATGTAAAAGGCTGGCAAGAATATTACCCGAAAGAAGAGACACAATTAATGCAAGCATCACAGTCTGGAAACCGGAGATCAGCCGTACATCGCGGATGTCTGCATAAAAGTTATACGGCCGCAATAATGCCCGGACTGAATCGTCCCTGAACTTTTTACCTGAATTGATCATCACACCGATAAGAAAAGCCGTGAGTAGACCTGATAAAATAAAAACCGCGGGAGACTTATTCTCTTTTATCCCGATCGGAATACTTGCCCGTTCATCGTTATTAAGAAATGCCGAGACTACTTTATAAGCAAGCCTTTCTTTGCCGCGGTTGATCCCGGAAAGACCGAGCGGAACCGTGCCGTCCTCGGAAGGCCTGATATTTATGGGTGTGGATGCGCTGTAGTAGTCGAACATTGAGTTTATAAAAAAACCGTTCAGCCCGGCTTCATCGGCGTACAGCAGAAAATCATTGTAAAATTTGGCTTGCGCCTCATAGGAATACGGGTTAACATACCCGTTTGAATTTCCGGTATGATGTGAGTAACCAAGGTCAGCAAAAAGGGTTTTGCTTTTTCCGACTTTCTCCGAGAGGATAAAGTAATCGTTTCTTATTTTTTCAATAACGGAATTGATATTTTCAAGCCCGTAAAAATCCAGGCCGTTAATGATGGAGACATTGCTTCCGGTAAATGAAGCATATAAATATTTATCAGTCAGATGTCTCGAATGCTTGACCAATTCCGTGATAAACAAATCCACGGGTTCCTGCCCTGAGATATAAGAACTTCCCAGACCGAATGCGGCGACCGAACTGTATGAAGAATACTGCTTCAAAGTTCTGGAGATATATCCTTTGGTGCGGTTGATAAATTCGTTTGAATTGACGAGCGAAACAGGCACAGAGTTGAGGGGGATTTCAATGAATGCGAGCAGCCCGATTCGCTCGCATAATGATAAAAGGTACGGATTAGGAAGGGTCTTCGCGAAGCGGATCGAATTAAATCCCGCTTCTTTTATTATTTCAAGGTCTTCTGCCATTTTCTGGTAATTCATCATCGTTCCGGAACCGCTGTTCCCCGGATAATAAACTGTACCATTAAAACGGAAGCGCTGGCCGTTTAATAAAAGTGAATCCTCATCCCTGACAAGTGAATAAAAACTAACGGGCTTTTTTATTTCGTCAATAAGTTTGCCCCGCTGAATTAACTTTAATGATAATTGGTAAAGTTCCGGGGAGGAGGGGGACCAGAGAAGGGGAGATTTAAGTTCGATGTATAATTCGATATTCTTCTCTTTCCCTTTTTTCAATTCAAATGAAACCGGACGGGAATCTGATGCCGCGCCTGTTGACATCGCTACGAGCGAGGCAGAAATATCAAATAAGTCTCCGGTTGAATCTGCTTTGAAATCATTATTGCTGATCTTTACCGAGACGCGGTAGCGGAGAAGATCGCGCCCGGGAGAAATTTTATAATTATGCTGGAAACCGGAGATATTCTCAAGCGGTAAAAATTCAAGAAATACGTCCCTGAATATCCCCGGAAATGTAGCAGGGAAAAGGTATCTCTGGAAAATGGGAATCGTCGATTCCGAATCTAATCCGGGGACGAGTTTTACAACCAGCACATTAAATTTATCTGTGGAAATTAAGTCCCTCGGGACCTCAAAACTGAACGGCATTTCTCCGCCAAAATGGCGGTAGATCAGGGAGCCGTTTACCGATATTTCCGCGGCATACGAAACACCCAAAAACCCGATTTTGAGAATGTTATTGCTTATTTCATCAGGCTGAATCCTGAATCTCTTTTCGAAAATCATATTCTTGTTCCCCTCAAAAACAGAAGGAACATTTACCCTGGCTGCAGAGGACGGATCGTCATTTTCGGAATGGACCGTCCAGTCTCCGTTTAGCAGAGTTCTACTGCGCAATCCTGATTGCCCAAGGTAATCCAGATCCTCTTTCTGGACCCTGTATCCGGAGAGCCCCCGAAAGATTATCTGAGAATATATATTATTAGATAAGAAAGCAATAAAAAGTATGAGGAAAAGGTGCCTTGCCAATAATTTCTCTAATGTGCAAAAATTTAAAAAAGTCGACTCTCAATATACGGATTCAGGGGGGGCGAAATCAATAAATAAATAAGGGACTGATAACGGCAAAAGTTAATATATATCACTTAACTCTTTGATTTACAATGACTTAGCGCGAGGTCTGGTTCTGATGCCCCGAAAAGTAAAAATCTGTGGAGTCTAATTGGCAAATATCTCATTTTTAGTCAAAATTTACCCTTTTTCTCGTCTCTGACTGTATGGGCCATTTGTACTTCAGGGAGATTCTTTTCTGTAACATAAAAATTCGGTGGGGCTTGTTTATAACCCGGAAAACAAGTAAATTATAAGTTTATTATTTAATTATTAACAAAATTTTCAGGATAAATGGCTAATCACAAATCTGCTGAAAAAAGAATCAGATCAAACGCCAAACGCAGGGCGGTGAACAAAAAATCAATTTCAAAGCTGAAGACTCTGGTGGGTAATGCTTTGGCAACTGAAACAAAAGTTGACGCCGAAACTGTTTACAAAAATGCTGTATCGCATATCGATAAGATGGTCGCGAAAGGCAGGATCCACCGTAATACCGGCGCGAGAAGAAAATCAGCTCTTACCAAACACGTAAATAATCTCTCGAAGTAAATCTAATTTTTATAAAAGGCATTGACCGCTCTGAAGGGCGGTTAATGTTTCTTTTATCTTACTTCTAAAACCTTTCGTCCGATAAACATACCTATACCGTCACCGGTTACATTCCATTTAACGCCTGCCTGCGGCTGGCCAAAAGTCAGATCTGTTACCTGGTTTGGGTTCTGAGTGATATAATAATCGTAAAACGCGCCGTCGTATACGAAGACTTTCATACCGCTTTTATTGTCAGAAGTCAAACCCACAAATTCTGCGGTGCGTAACTTAATCACCGTCTCTCCGGTGGATGGCCTTCGTGCAACTTCTCCGGTTTTAGTTCCTTCTGAAACAATACTCTGCCCGGTTATGTTCAGCATCTGCCAGATCGCTGCATAAGCTTCGTTTCCCATTGTTGCTACGCTCGACTCCAACTGGTAATATCTAATACCGTTCTTAAGTGTTGATTTTATTTCCGGGCTGCCAATAGCGCCTGGCAGCGGAACAGATGTTATGGCAGTTGCGGTTTTGTCTTCCCAGCTTGCGATAAGAGAATAAGTTGTATTTGGTTTGATGATTACTGACTGGTTCTCGTAAAATCCATTTCGTGTATGATTAAGCCTGTAAAGTTTATCTCCGACAAGCACAGCAATAGATGCATTCGAGAGATAAGAATAAACAGGCGCGATTGAATCCTGTATCGGCATTGTCCTCCCGACGTAGATATTACTAAGCGGCTGCCCCTCTTCAAGGATGCCGCGAATAACCAATTTGAATTCAAAAGGAAACTCAGCTTCTTCAAGACTATTTTCGCATCCGTTAAAAAAAGGTAACAGGCTGATAAGAAATAACAAATATATTAAGTGTCTCTTCATACGTGTCCTAAAACTCAAAGTTGATGCCAAGTGTCGGTAAAAACGGGAACAGAGTGAACTGTTTTAAGACCGGTATTTTTCTGCCGGTCGCCGGATCGAGCCTGTAACCGATATATTTTGAAAAAGCGTTGAAACGGTTATAAGCATTATAGATGCTAAGATTAAGCTCAACTTTATTGCCGTAGAAGACAGTAGAGTAGTTGCAGCTTATGTCGAGTTTATGGAACGGCGGCAGGCGGTAAGCGTCCCTTGCTGAATTTTCGTAATAAACTTTTTGCGGTTCGGTGGATGAAGCAAGGCTTTGATAATAGTATTGGCCGATTGGCAGCGAATATGCCTGTCCGGTGCCGTAAGTCCACGTGGCGCCGAGAGACAAACTGTTCATTAATTTGTAAGCAAGAACAAGCGAGAGGTCGTGCCGGCGGTCGTAACGGGGATAGAAACTCATTCCGCGGTTCAGCTGATCAAAGAATTTTTTTGTATAAGCAAGTGTGTAACCGATCCATCCGGTAAAATCTCCCGTTGTTTTCTGAACGAAGAGTTCAGCGCCGTACGCGATGCCCTTTCCGTCGGTAACCTGTTTATCAAGTTGAGAATTAATGGAAAAATCCGCGTTCTCTTTATACTCGTGAAGTGAGTTCATATCTTTATAATATGCTTCGATGGAGAGCATATAACCCCTGTCGGGAGAAATCGCTTCAAATCCCGCGGAACCCTGCATTGCCCTGGAAGGCTTGATATTGGCGGTTGAAGGGTACCACACGTCGGTCGGCAGATAGATATCATTCCGAGATAACATATGGAGTATCTGGTGCGCGATTGAAAAGCCGAGCCGGAAGGTAAATCTTTCAAGAAAGAAATAGGTAAGAGAAGCGCGTGGCTCAGACTTGAGGAACTTCCCGTTCTGAAAATAATACATCCGGTAGCCAAGATTAGCTTTAATCTCGTCGGTGAAAGTTATATCATCCTGCGCGTAAAGAGCTGATTCCATTGCTGTGATTGAAGTCCCGTAATTTGGCCTGTACTTAAGCTCCGGGATATAGTAGTCACTCGTGGTGGTATTAAAATCGTGAAATATCAGTTCTGCACCGAGCTTAACAAAATGATCGTCCCAGAATGTTAGCTGCATTTCGCGCTTTAACTGGAAGTCCGTGATTATACTTTCTGTGAAATAATCCAGCGGTGTGGTCTTAGGGACCTTATCTTTTACAAGCGTGGAGAAGTCATATTTCGTATACATAAGCGAGGTATTGGAAAAAACAGAAGGGCTGTTGATTTTTGTCCAGGTCAGATTAACTGTTGAATTCGTCCAGCCAATATCAAAACCGACGTCTTTGTTTACCGGGGGTTCCGTAAGTTTGTCGGAACTGAAGAACCCGCTTACGAATATTCTGTCAGTCTCAGAAATGATATAGTTTACTTTACCGTTAAAATCATAAAAATTATACCTGGGAATATTATTCATTTTAGAGCTGAGGCCGAGCAATTTGTCAAGATACATTGTCCTGCCCGAAAGTATGAACGTGGTTTTTTCATCAAGCGGGCCTTCCATTGTCACACGGGAACTGATCATATTCAGGCTTGCCTTACCGGCAAATTTTTCGCGTGAACCTTCTTTCATTGTAACGTCAAGGACGCTTGAGAGACGGCCGCCGTACTCTGCAGGGAAAGCGCCTTTAATAAGTTTAATGTTCTGAATAGCGTCTCCGTTGAATGTGCTTGAAAATCCGCCCAGGTGGGAAGGATTATATACCACTACGCCATCCACAAGAGTGAGGTTCTGATCGGGCGAGCCTCCGCGCACATATATGCCTGTTGATATCTCAGTCGCTGCTTTTACGCCGGGGAGCATCTGCAGGGCACGGAAAATATCTGTTTCCCCGCCGAGGGAAGGAAGTTTCTGTATCATTTCCGGCCTGATCTCAACAGTACCGGTCGTAGTGGCGAAATCAGTTTTCCGCTGGTCCTGAATTACTACCTCGCCCATTTCTATATCAGTCTTGTCAAGTTCGAAATTCAGGCGGACGGCGTGTGCTGAAGCCTTTAGTTCAATTTTATTTACAATTGTTTTATATCCGATGCTGCTGACGTAAACATAATAAGTTTTGAGCGGCAGGGAGATCAGGGTGTAATATCCGAACTTATTGGTGGCGGTACCTTTCACGGCAGGTTTTTTTCTGAGTGAATCGGTATAAACAACAACATTTGCCCCGATCAGTACTTCTTCCGTTCCCTTTTCAATCACTCTGCCGGATATAGTTCCGGACTGTGCTTGTGTTTTCGGGGGAATGCTAAGAAAAAAGGTAAGCAGAACTGCCAGACAGAACTGAAAAGAGAGTCTCAAAAATATTCCGTGTCCTATATATGTCAGATTGGTAAAAAATTCAGTATTATTATGTGTTAATCTATAATATTTTAATGTTTTACAAAAGAACTATACTTTGTTAAATGTAGGACTCCTTTTCGGGAGATGTTTTTGCTGAGAACCCTGCTCATCACTTTTCTCTTTGCTGCTAATATTATCGCCCAGAGTGCCTGGGAAATAATGAATCCACTTCCACAGGAAAAGACTGTTAATGCTGTTCAGATTTTAAATGATTCCCTCATCTATGCTGCCGGGGAGAACGGCGCATTCCTTCGCTCTTATGATTACGGTGTTACGTGGCAAAGGAACCCCCTGAGTACTGAAGTGTCACTGATGTCTGTTTACTTTGAAGATGAACTTCACGGCTGGCTGGGCGCGAGAGGCGGAAAACTTTATAAGACTACCGACGGCGGATATAACTTCGCAGTCGCCAAAGAATTTCCCGGAAGAGATATTATCAAAATAAACATCACCGGCGGCGCAGGTTATATCTGCACAAGGGAAGGGGAACTGATCAGCACCACAGACGGATTCAATACTGCATCGGCGCATCAGATAAGCGCCGCAGAGATTATTACAGGTATAGAAATTCTGCCTGCGGGACCAGGTTTAGCAACGGGTGAAAGCGGCGGGATTTACTCTACAACTGATTCGGGCAATAGCTGGGTAAAACTTGCTTTCAGCGCAGGGGTGCCGCTGAAAGGAGTAAAATACATTGATAACCAGAAAATTATCATATACGGTCACAACGGTTACGCGGCCAACAGCGCTGACGGCGGATCAAATTGGAGCAGTTCGGTTATCGGAAGCAGTAATATTGCGGCTGTTGATATTTCAGTAAACGGACAAATTTTCGCGGCGAATGTAACCGGCGCGATTTATAAAAGCAACGACTCAGGCGCATCGTGGCAGGAGTGTTTCTCCGGCAGCGAAGTTTCGTATAGGGCGATGAAGTGCTCGAGAAATTTTGTTTTTGCCGCCGGTGAATACGGTGTGATGTCCGCGAGCATAAACAGCGGAACTGACTGGCTCTACCGGTCAACGGGAAGCAGAGTCAGGTTCAATAAGATTAAATTTTTAGATTCTGGTTACGGCTGGATCATCGGTGACCGGGGATTATTATTGCATACAACCGACGGCGGAATCTCCTGGTACAGGCAGTATCCCGGCACTGATAAAGACTTATATGATCTCAGCCTGAATAAAGATTTATCCGGAAACATTATGATGTGGATGGTGGGCGCGCGGGGTACGCATCTCATTTCATCCGACACCGGAAAAACTTTTCGCCGCGGCCCCCTGGATACTATGACCACCTTTAACCTCCGCGCAATTTCGATGACAAAGAATGTAAGCAGAATTGTAGGAGACGGCGCTACAATTTATGAGTCTCCGAGCAGCTGGGGGGCGGGGAGCTGGAAGCGAAAAGGGTCTCTTCCCTCTTCAATTAATTTCACAGGTTACTCCGGCATAAGTACCCGGAGCGGATATATTGTCGGAAACGCCGGTTCTATATACATAATTCTCTACAGGCCTTTTGGCATTTCCGCAGGCACAAATTTTGGCGATTCCACCTGGTCACAACCGTACGACTTCAAGTCGATCTTTTTTATTGACGCCCTTTACGGCTGGATTGTCGGAGAGCACGGAATAGTTCTCGGTACGACTAATGGAGGCAAATTCAATAATATCGCGAACCTTAACGCCGGCGTGCTGAACTCTGTACACTTTCTTAACCGGTCGCTTGGAATCACCGCGGGAAGCAATGGTAAAATATTCAAAACAACCGACGGCGGTATTAACTGGCGTGAACAGTATACCGGTGTGACAGCGGCGCTGAATTCAGTTTTCATTGTAGATGAAAACAGGATTATAGCGGTTGGCGCAGGAGGTACGCTGCTTAAATCCGAAACCGCCGGTGAACTTCCGTCGTTTGTAAGAACTGAAGATAACAATAATGTTAAACCGGGAATTTCAATTTTCCCGCATCCTGTTCTTGCCGCGAACCCGCATTCTGCTGTCCGGTTTACTCTTAAGACACCTTCGGCTTACAGGTTAGAACTTTTTAACGCGGCAGGAAGCTCAGTCGCCGTTTTGGAAGACGGTGAAGCTCAGGAAGGCGATAAGACTTTTTATTTTTCTCCGGAGAAGTATGAACTGAGTTCCGGCATCTACCTTATCTCTCTGACAACTCCTTATCAGAGGACCCATACAAAGTTAATTTATCTGAAATGAGTATAAGCTGATTACCGGAAGCAGTAAAGAATGAAAAGAAATTCATATCCTGTGTTTAGCCTGATAATGCTGGCGTTTGTTTTGCTGGACAGCAGCCGTCTGTATGCGCAGTTCCGGACGGGATTACAGATATCGGCGCTCATTCCCACCGGTGAACTTGAAGCCCAAACTGAGGTCGGTTATGGAGGCGTCTTTAATGCTTCGTACTATCCTTTTACTACAGATTTCGAATTTACTTTCTCCGCTTCTTTTTTTCGGGCGGGACTGAAAGAAAATCTTCCGGATTATGATCTTGATGTTGATTTTATTCCGGTTGTTGTCGGCGTCAGGTACAATTTCGGCGATGTTAACGTAATTCCTTTCGCGGGAATTGAAGGCGGGGTATATTTCTCAAAGTACGACCTCCTGATTAAAAGCCGGTTGCTGGGGAACAGTTCAACCACTACGAAAGATCAAGGCTTCGGATATGCTCCTTATATCGGTTTGAGGATGAATCTTTCAGAGGCCCTCGATTTTGAAGTAACAGCTAAATACAACACTGTTATCACTCCATATGTTGGCCGCGGTTATGTTAATATCTTAAGCGGGATCACGTCGCGGTTATGAGGCCCCTTACTGTGTCTTTCGGCAAATTATTTCATCCCCGCCGGCGCCCGCTGAATTGCGGCAGGGGAGTGATCTTTATTCTGCTTTTTGCAGTTACTCTCTCAACTGTCTCCTGCAATGAAGAACCCGCCGTGCTTCCCGGAATCGTAAGGAGTTCCCTCAGCGTTTCGACATATCCGGAAGGGGCGAAGATTTATCTTAACAATATGGAAAAAATACAGCTTACACCCGCCGACCTGGATGACATCGAGCCTGGTTTCTACCGCCTTGAAATAAAACTGAATAACTATCTTGATACTGTCCATTACGTGCTCCTGAAAAGAGGTTTGCAGGATAAATTGTATTTCGAAATGCGGGAAGATCCGAAATATTGGTGGTACAGCTTTAAATCTTCTAATTCCTCACTGCCAAACACAAGTCTGAATAAAATCCGCATAGATAATTTTGACAGGAAATATTTTGCCACTGATTATCACGGACTGGCAATCCTTTCCGACAGCGTATGGACTTTTTACAATCCCGCTAATTCAGCCATTCCGGCCGATGTTATTACCGATATCTATCCCGCGAGCGACGGGACCGTCTGGCTTACTTCGCCCGTCGGGATAATCAAATTCAGCGGAAACGGTTTTACTCTTTTTAACAGCCTGAACTCAAATCTGCCTGACGATTATATTACATCAGTAGCGGAAGGAAAGGATAAAGTGATGTGGTTCGGTTGCAGAGAAGGAGGGCTGCTGAGATATGACGGCATTAATTTTATTAATTATAATACCGATAATTCGGGCCTGCACTCCAACCGGATTTCAGCGCTCGCCTGCGACACGTCCGGTACAGTATATATCGGGACTGCCGGTAAAGGGGTAACTGTATTTACCGGAAGCAACTGGAGATCGATTAACAGCCTGACCAGCGGACTCATTAGTGATTACATTACCCGGCTGTTAATTAAGTCCGACGGGACACTCTGGATCGGATCCGGATACGTCTCAAGCCCGGGAGGTTTAACCAGGGTTCGCGGTTCACAACTTGTGAATTACATAGTGCGTTCGGCTGATCAGTCGGCCAGAATAATCACTGATATTGCTTTTGATTTGAAAGGAGATGTCTGGATCTCGACTGCTGACCAGGGATTGTTTTATTTTATTAACAACAGGTTCATTCAATATAACAGGACAAATTCCGGCATTATTTCAAACGATGCGCTTTCCGTCGCGGTTGACAAAGGAGGGAACAAATGGGTTACTTCGCAGGGAGTCTCAGTCTATTCGGGAAGGAAATGATATAACCCGGGAATAAATAAAGTTAGTAGCATTAGATCCGGATTTATATTATCAGAAAAATGTTCAGCGCAAAAAGGGAGTAACTGTTAAAATGCGCATTTGTTTTTTAAAGCGGAGGCCGCGCGGCGTTATTGAAACAGACTGTATTTAATGATACTCTTATGGCACTGCTTTGTTCAGCTTGGGAATTATGAATTCTTATCAGCTTTGATTTTGCGCTGGGTTAAAAAAAGTCCTTATGGGTTCGCAGGGGAAAAACTGAATTAAATGCACATTGAAGAATTAGTCTGCTGCATTATTAATCTACTGCCCGATTCCTCTTGAAAAAATCGTTTTCTAAACGGCAAATTCTTTACTTTGCAGAGCCGTAATTTCTTACTTTTTTTTATACCAAAATTACTTCCCCGGTGATGTGCCTATTCGCGAATTTTTAGAAATTATTTCACACTATTAATTAAGCCTCCTTTTCGTTAACTTACATATTGATTTTTTGAAATTTTGACCATCAGATAAATAAACCGGAGTATAATTATGACAACTATAGTAGACGTAAGAGCGCGGGAAGTTTTAGATTCACGCGGAAATCCAACACTTGAAGCAGAAGTATTGCTTGAATCAGGTATCACCGGCCGGGCGATAGTTCCCAGCGGAGCCTCAACAGGCGAACACGAAGCAACCGAATTGAGAGATGAGGATAAAGCAAGATATCTCGGCAAGGGCGTATTAAAAGCAGTTAATAACGTTAATGAAACGATCTGCAATGAACTGATCGATGTTGACGCGACTGATCAGGTTGGTATTGATAAAGCGCTTGTTGAACTTGACGGCACACCGAACAAATCAAAACTCGGCGCAAACGCGATTCTTGGTGTTTCGCTTGCTGTTGCGAGAGCCGCTGCACAGGCTGCAGGCCTGCCATTGTACCGCTATATCGGCGGTGTGAACGCAAAAGTTTTACCTGTTCCGATGATGAATATCATCAACGGCGGAAGGCACGCGGACAACAACGTTGACTTCCAGGAATTTATGGTTATGCCTGTCGGCGCGACAAGTTTCAGGGAAGCGCTCAGGATGGGAACCGAAACTTTCCACTCCCTTAAGTCAGTTCTTAAGAAAAAAGGATATAATACCTCAGTCGGAGACGAAGGCGGATTTGCGCCGAACCTGAAATCAAATGAAGAAGCCATTGAAGTTATCCTTGAAGCCATCACTAAAATCGGTTTGAAGCCAGGTAAAGATGTCTTTATCGCTCTCGATCCTGCGGCAAGCGAAATGTACATTAAAGAAAAGAACGTATATCAGTTCTACAAATCAGATAAATCCGAGATCTCTCCTGAGGCGATGGTGGATTACTGGGCAAAATGGGTTGCCAACTATCCGATCATATCAATTGAAGACGGACTTGCCGAAGATGACTGGTTTGGCTGGAAACTGATTACTGATAAAGTAGGCAGCAAAGTTCAGCTTGTTGGCGATGACCTTTTCGTTACCAACACCGAGCGTCTCGCGATGGGAATTGAAAAAGGCGTAGCCAATTCAATTCTTATTAAGGTTAACCAGATCGGTACTCTGACTGAAACTCTGGATGCCATCGAACTCGCGAAGAGTTCATGTTATACAGCGGTTATTAGTCACCGTTCCGGTGAAACCGAAGATACGACGATTGCTGACATCGCGGTCGCGACTAACGCGGGACAGATCAAGACCGGTTCAACGAGCCGTACTGACCGTATCGCGAAATATAATCAGCTGCTCCGCATTGAAGAAGAACTCGGCGACTCAGCTCTGTTCCTCGGCCTCGATGCGATTAATTATAACGAATAATTATCATCACAAATAATTAACAAAAGCCCCGGTTATGCCGGGGTTTTTTGTATGTGGTAATTTGGATCATCCATTTTATCGTAGGGACAGCGGCTTGCCCTGTCCCGTGCTTGGAGAGATCGATGTAAAAATATAGCCCGGAGGATAAAACATTTCGGGCTGAACTAAGCCGCAGGGAAGGGCGAGCCCTTCCCCTACAAATACGAATGGGTGGAGGTAAATTTGTTGTAAAAGGAAATGACTCTGTCGGTCAGGTATTCCATATCGAACATTGCAATGGCGCGTTTGCGTGCATTGACGCCAAGGCGCTCGCGCAGATCCTTTGATTTTACAAGCTGCTCAAGTTTTAATTCCAGGTCTTTTGCGTTTTTCTTTTCGAAGAGTAATCCCGTCTCGTTATCGACAACTATATCAAGCACACCATCAGCGGCGCTGCATACGGCCGGTTTTGCCATCGACATTGCCTCGACAAGCGCGATCCCGAATGCTTCTGAATGCGAGGGGAAAACAAATATATCAAGCGCCGCGAGTACATCAGGGGTATCGCTCCGGTAACCTGTGAAGATAATGTTTCTTGCGCCGGATTCTGCGGCAAGTTTTTTAATCGATTCGGCGTACGCTTCCTCGCCGCGGCTTGCTTCGCCAACTATCAGGAAATAAAGATCAGGATATTTTTTGCTTAACACCGATGCTGCTTCGATGAATTCCTCGTGCCCTTTCCCCGGGCTGAATCTCGCAAGCATTCCCGCGGCAATTCCGCTCCCAGGAACACCGAATTCTTTCCGCACTTTGTATTTATCAAATTTATCGGGATCAAACCGCGATGTGTCGGTGCCGTTATGAAGAAGTTCAATCTTTTCAGGGGTAAGCGGACAGGTGTCTAAAAGATTTGTTCTAATAACTTCACTGATTGCAAATGCAACTGTCAGGCGGTTATACAAAAATTTATGGAGCAGGTCCTTTTTTACTATGTAAGATCCTACCTGTTTGGTTAGGAAAAGGGGAATCGGGCTTGCGGCCGCTTTAAGAGCCGGAACCAAAACCCAAAGATCCTTAGATGCCTGAGTATGGATCAGCGAATAGTTCTGGCTTTTAATAAGTTTTCTGAGTTGTCTGACGGCCGAGAGTGAAAATGAACCTGAAGAATTAACTGTATGGACAGTCAGCCCTCTCTTCAAAGATTCTTCTTCTATCCTTGAATTTGCCGCGCAGAGTATATGCGTTTCGATGCCGCGCCTGATAAGGATCTGCGCAGCGGTTATTGCAAACATTTCCATTCCTCCCCAGCTTTTGGAGAGGCAGGAATAGAGGACTTTCATCGGTATTGCTGAACTTTAATCAATAAAGCGTTTTGATGGTTGCATTCCGGTAGTAATGCAGCAAGATCTCGTCAAAATTATAGCCCATTTCAGCCATCACCGCGGCGCCTATCTGGCAGAGGCCGACACCGTGACCCCAGCCGGCACCGTGCAGAATGAATTTTTCCGGGTATCCGTCTTTTTCGCCAACTTTCTCTACGTAGAAAGCTGATGAGTATAAATGAGAAGGGGAGAGAAGGCGCCGGATTTCCAGTTCTTTACCGATGGTTAAAGTTTTTTTGGATCCGGTAATTTTAAGTTTAATTAATCTGGCAGATTCCCCTCTTTCGACAGGGATAAGGTCTTTAAGTATACCGAAGTCCGGGCCGCCTTTTTTGACGATCAGTCCTGAAAGTTCTTCGTTGGTGTACTCGCGCTTCCATCTGTAAAAGTCCGTGGTTTCCTGGTCATACTCTAAAAGCACCTGCGCGAGTATCCGCTTATTGACCGTATTGCAGAAAGCCTTTGGCGAACCGTTTATCCAGGCGACGGCATTTTTTTCTTCTTTAAAGTTAAGATCAAAATCATCCGGCTCATATTTGGAGTCAATAACAGGGACAAGGTAAGGTTTCGGAGAATTCTCCCAGGCATTTTCGAATGCCTCGGAAATACCCCCGCACGACTTTGAAAAGCGGGCGTCACATATTTCATCTTTATAATAAAGGACCATACCGCGTGTATGATGGACAGCGTGTTTCACAGCATCTGTGACAATCTTTTTAATACCCTGATAACGCTGGCAGTGGTCATCCGCGCAGACATCAAATTCATCGTGGTCTTCGCGGTCGTACCATCTGATTAATTCATCATCGGTCTCAAATAAGCTTCGCGGTTTTTCGTGCTTTGCTTTCAGCTGCTTTGATTTTTCAATTTGTGCCAGAAGCCAGCCGCGGGATATCACGGCGTGGGCTTTCAGAAGTTCAGTGCCGCTTTTGGCGTTCATCTCGGACGAGATAACGCTGAGGAGATAAGTTTCAATAAGAATCTTATTAATAACGACAAGCTCGTTGTTCTTTATCAGGAATTTAATCGATCCCCGGAAACTCTGTTTTTCTTTCCTCTCCCAGTGGAATTTTATTCCTATCGGGACATCATAAATGGTAAAATAGTCGGAATGGTGGTGCTCGGGAGAGAATTCGACAGAAGCGTCAAACTCATAGCTTTTTTCGGCGGACGCGATTTGTATTTTGCCGTCTTTGATACGCGCTGTGTACTGGCCGCGGAATTCCGAAATTTCGTCTTTGATCTTATAATCGCCGTAGAGGGCGAACTTAACTTTTGCTGAGGAGAGGATTCCTACGTTTATCTCGGGTTCGGTTTTCATTCGTATTTTTCTGGGATGATGGACAATTAAAGATGTAAATATATTTATTTGCGGCGGGAATTAATAATTTAAATCAACGGTTCTTAGTGGTATATTTCGAACATAAATCTGTCAGCAAAATTATGAGCACAAAATTTAAACAGAACAAAACTATTGAGATAATCGGCTTCCCTATGGATCTTGGCGCGGGGAGGCGGGGCGTTGATATGGGCCCTTCGGCTCTAAGGATTGCCGGGCTTGATCGTAAACTTGAAGCGCTGGGATATGATGTGATCGACAGGGGGGACATCGATGTAAAGATTATGGAAGAGCAGAGCGCCGGTGAGCCGAATCTGAAGTATCTTAAAGAAATCCTGAAAACTTCCGAGGAGCTTAGCGGAATGGTATTCAGCGCGCTTGAGAACAATAATTTCCCGCTCTGCCTTGGCGGGGACCATTCGATGGCCTTGGGTGTTCTGGCCGGCATTTCGGCGCACTGCAAAAAGAAAGGCCTGGCGATGGGAGTAATCTGGATTGACGCGCACGCTGATATGAATACCCACGAAACTACTCCGTCCGGGAATATTCACGGGATGCCTTTGGCGGCTGCGCTGGGACGCGGTTACGGAAATCTGAAAAACCTGATGGGTATATCCCCGAAATTGCTCCCTGAAAACGTTGCGCTGATCGGGCTCCGCAGCATCGATCCCGAAGAGAAACTGCTTCTGAAAGAATTAAAAATTTCTGCATACACAATGGCGGATATCGACAAACTCGGTATCAACAGGATAATCAACAAAGTGCTCGCCCAGTTCAGAGAAAGAGTTGACCATATACACGTAAGTTTTGATGTTGACAGTATAGACCCTTCCGTTGCGCCCGGAGTTGGAACACCTGTGCCCGGCGGTTTGAGCTACAGGGAAGCACACCTGCTTATGGAAAATATCGCGGAGTGCGGCTGTATGTCATCCCTCGAAATTGCCGAGGTCAATCCGATACTGGATAACCGGAACCAGAGCGCTGAATTTACCGTCGAACTGATCGCGTCGAGTATGGGGCAGAGGATATTATGAGCGTGCCCGGCAGGATACTTCTATACTCGGCTGCGTTTGTAATGCTCGCCTCCGTTGCCCGGTATTTCGGTTTATCAGGAATAACCTTTAATCTCAGCCTTACCATAAGTTTTATCTTTGGAGGTATGGGAATTTTTATTTTTTATTACGGCACGCATAAGTCAGTCTATCTTTTTATCTCCTCGTTATTTTTCTTTTCGGGACTGCTGATCTTCCTCTTCGATAATTTTATCCTCGACTCATTTTCGGCGATCATTCTGCCGTCAGTGCTGCTGATGCTTGGCTTCAGCTTCGTTGTTTTGTTTATCGAGGACCCCGGCAAGAAAAAGCTGATGATCCCGGGTGTGGTATTTTTGCTTCTTCCCTTGATACTTGCGCTGTATAAAGGGACGTTCGTTTTCGATGAGTTCTTTTCAGCGATAGGAGAAATAGTTTCGCTGATCTGGGTAATGATTGCACTGATAGGCCTCGTACTGTTCTTTATTTACGCGACCGGCGAGAGAAGAAAAAAGAACGGGAATCTTTAGTGTGCCCGGATTGTTGCATTGCAAAACCAGATCAGTGTAGATCAGTTAAATCAGCGTCATCAGTGTGCTATTTAAGCGCGATACAAACCCTGATATTATACATTCACTATAACCGATAAAAATGAAAATCGCAATTATTACAGGATCAGTAAGAAACAACCGTGACGGCAGCCGCGTGGTTAAGTTCACGGAGAAAGTCGCCCGTGAACGGGGCTGGGAGGTTACAACAATCGATCCCTCAGTTATTGAACTCCCTCTCCTGCAGGAGATGTACAAGCAGATGAAAGAACCCGCGGAAAAGTTCAGGTATATTCACAATACATTCAATGATGCCGACGGATTTATAATTGTAAGCGCAGAGTATAACCACAGCGTTCCGCCCGCACTTAAAAATCTTCTCGACCACTTCCGCGAAGAGTATTTTTTCAAAACGAGCGCGATAATCTCCTATTCATCCGGCCCCTTCGGGGGAGTGAGGGCAGTTGAACATCTGCGCGCGATTTGCAGCGAACTCCGTATGCCGTCGATTCCCACGGCTATGTCCGTATCAAAGGTACACGAAAGCATAGATGAGAATGGCGATTCAGTTAACGGAGATTACGAACGGAGGAGCAAAAGGTTTCTTGATGAATTCCAATGGTTCCTTGAGGCGATGAAAACTCAGAGGGAGAAGTGGCGGCCTTACTGAGAGCTGTTCCTTTTTTGTAAAAATTCTTTCCGGGTTATACTCATACAGTAATGGCTGTAAAGACGGTCTCCCTGTTTGCGTGAGTTCTTTTGTAATTCTCCCGCAGCAAACCCTGCTCTCTGATAACACCTGAATGCTGATCCGTTAAAATCAAAAACGTTCAGTTTCACTTCTTTGAATTCCATCTCCAGAAATAAAAGATCCAGAGTAAGATTGAGAAGAATATCTCCCAGACCTTTGTTTCTTAATTCTTTATAGATCAGTACTCTGCCAAGCCACGCTGTTTTCGAAGTATAGTCTATCCGTAAAATTTCGATGTGTCCCGCTGTTCTGTTCGCCGGTTTCTCGACAAGTTTAAGGAGTTTTATGCCGGATTCCGGAGCCTCGGCGGACTCAATCAGATTCGTAAGTTGAACCTCTGAAAGCGGCCATTTGAAGCCGAATCCTCCCCATTGTATCATAAATTCCTCGGAAACGATTTCCGCGAGAAGAGCGGAAACGTCATTTTTAGTGAATTTTCCAAGGAAATAGCGGATCATAAAATCTAAATTTATTTGTAAATAGTCCCTTAATTTATTGTTTTTTAAATAAATATGTCTAAATTGTCAATGTCTAATTACATATTATTTTCAGTTTCAGAGGTACTTGTGAGTCACAAGCTTTTTGTAGGCAGCCTGCCTTGGTCGACTAACGACGATTTTTTAAAAACCAAATTTGAAGCATTTGGAACAGTTCTTTCTGCTAAGATCGTTAAAGATCGTCAGACCGGAAGATCAAAGGGATTCGGATTCGTAGAGATGGAGAATCAAGGTGAAGCCGAGCAAGCTATTCAGGCTCTTAACGGTGCAGAGATCAACGGCCGTAAGATCATTGTTAGCGAAGCAAAATCAACTAAATAAGAAAAGCTTTGATAAATAAGCCGGGTAACTCCGGCTTAGGTTTTCTGTTTTTTCTTTTTGGCAGCGGGAAATAGGACATTGTTAAGTATCAGCCGGTAACCGGGTGAGTTCTTATACAGTGCCAGGTCTGTTGGGGGGTCACCAACCTGATGTTGGTAATCCTCCGGATCGTGCCCACCGTAGAATGTAAAAGTTCCGCGTCCGTAATTTCCGTGAATATATTTCACCTGATCTGTTCCTTTTCGTTCAGCCATTAAAACCACAGACTTTTTTATTGTCTCTTTCCTGAACATTGTCGTCTGGCCCATAAAGCCTCTGAGGACATTTGCGTGGTTTTGAGTCAGCATTGAAGGTACGGGGTCGTATTTGGCCGAGAAATCGAACAGGGTGAAATAATCATTCATCTGGTCCAGAATTTCGTTTGGCTGGATATCTATGTCGCTGTATTCATAGATCATCGGATTCATTTCGAGTTTGAAATTCTCAAACGCGAGTGTGTTGCTGATGTCCACTTTTGATGCCGCGCCCGGATCGGGTGCATCGCCGTCGAACATCCTGTCGCAAATATCCGTATTTGCGGCGGAGAGGGCTATGTCATATGAATCCGTAGCGGAACACATAGCAAAAAGGAAACCGCCGTCACCGATATATTTCTTAATTTTAAGCGCGACGTCCCTCATAAGCTCCGATACTTTCCGGAAGCCTAGCCGTTTTGCGTCCTCTTCATACCTTAACTGCTGCTCTATATACCACGGAGCATTGGAAAAACTTGCATAGAATTTCCCGTATTGCCCCGTGAAATCTTCGTGATGAAGGTGGAGCCAGTCATATTTTTCCAGTCCGCCCCTAACAATCTCTTCGTTCCAGATCTTATCATAAGGTATTCCCGAATATTCAAGCGCCATCGTCACCGCGTCATCCCACGGCTGAAATCCCGGCGGGACATAGACGGCAATCTTTGGCGGTTTTTCGAGCCGCATTACTTCCATATTAACATCTGCGCTCTGAACTTCGGAATAGATCGATGCGGACTGTGAGGCTGATATTTCGGTAAATGAAACGCCGGAGATGCGGCAGTCGGAAGCAACTTTATCTGAGTAGTCGATCAGAAAGGAACCGCCGCGATAATTGAGGAGCCAGTCGGCGGTGAGGTTTTTCTGGAGCGCGCGGAATGTAACTCCGTACGCTTTCAGGTGGTCCGTCTGTTTAAGATCCATAGAGATCAGAATTTTATTCTGTGCAAATACAAAAGTGGACAGAATCAGAAACGCTGTCAGGATCCTAAACATACGGTTACCGTGCGGCAATTTTAATGAGGGAAACCGTTAAGCCGATTTCCGCTCACTTTCAAGAAAAATAGGGGGCGATGTTTTTTCAACGGTGTCCCTGGTAATTATGCACTTGCCGATCTCCTTTTTGGAAGGGAGATCGAACATAATGTCCAGCATAAAGTCCTCAACGATCGAACGGAGCGCGCGCGCGCCGGTCTTTCTTATCAGCGCTTTCTCGACAATTGCGTCGAGCGCGAAGGGGTCGAATTCGAGTTCGATGCCTTCGAAGGAGAACATTTTTTTATACTGTTTGAGTATCGCATTCTTCGGTTTTGTGAGAATGTTTCTGAGCGCGTCAGCGCTTAATGAATGCAGCGGCGCCAGAACGGGGAGCCTTCCGATAAGTTCCGGGATAAGCCCGAATTTTAACAGATCTTCCGGAAGCACCTGTGAAACATACTCGTCATCAGACAGATGAAGTTTATCATTAATGTCCGCTCCGAAACCGAATTTGCTCTGGTTCACTCTCGATGCGATTACTTTTTCAATTCCTTCAAACGCGCCGCCGACAACGAAAAGAATATTCTTTGTATTGACGTTTATCAGCGCCTGTTCCGGGTGCTTTCTTCCGCCTTTTGGGGGCACGCCGGCAACGGTCCCTTCAAGTATTTTCAGCAGTGCCTGCTGTACGCCTTCACCGGAAACATCTCTCGTGATCGATGAGTTTTCGCTTTTGCGCGCAATTTTATCAATCTCATCTATATATACTATACCGCGCTGGGCTTTCTCAAGGTTGTAATCCGACGCCTGAAGAAGATGGACGAGAACGGTTTCGACGTCGTCTCCGACATAACCGGCTTCGGTTATGGTCGTCGCGTCTGCAATCGCAAACGGCACGTCAAGAATTTTTGAAAGTGTCTGGGCGAGAAGAGTTTTTCCGACGCCGGTCGGGCCGATAAGCAAAATATTGCTCTTCTCAATCTCAACATCGTCTATCTCCGCGAAAGATGATCTCGAGTTTATTCTTTTATAGTGGTTGTAAACCGCCACCGACAGGATCTTTTTCGCCTTCTCCTGGCCGATAACGTGCTCATCAAGGGCTTTTTTTATTGAGTGCGGTGTTACGTTGGTCGCGGTTTTGGCTTTTTGCGCGCCGTAAGCTGCCAGGTTGTTTTTCAGAATGTCCACACTGCTTTCGACGCATACGTCGCAGATGTAAACATCATTGGGTCCGGCTATTAAACTTTTTACGTCGTTCGCGCTTCTACCGCAAAACGAACATTTGAGTACTTTATTGTTGGGCTTTTTATTCATTCTTTAAATATTTTTGTTTTGCAAATTTACTAAAAGACCGCGTATTTTATCATAATAAAGAGAGGTCGGAAACTTTTCAAGGAAATTTTCCAAACCGGAGACGGCATTTGCGGTGTTTTGGAGCCCGTAGAGGTCAATCAGGCAACCGTAGTATGCCGCCTTGTCCGCGAAAATATTCAGTTTTTCACCGGATACAGCAGCGGCTGTTTGCCTGGCTTCCGTGTACCTTCCGAACGCGATATCAATTTCGATTTTTCTAACCGCCGAGTAATACTTGAGCAGAAGGAGATTCTCCCTCTGCGAAAGCCGTATGTACCCCGCGTATGCTTCCTGGAATTTGCCCTGCAGCAGAAGAAATTCCGCGGATGCGAATTCCGCCAGTCCCGAGGAGTCGCTGAGTTCAGGGTTTATCAGAAGGGAAAATTCAAGCGCGTCATTAACATTGTTATCGCGGAGTTCCGAATAAATGCTGTTGATCAGGCCCGAGGCAACGACAAAATCATAACGGTAGAATGATATTTTTATTTTGAGGAAAAGCGCCCCGATCCTGTGGCTCCCCGCGTTCCCTCCGGCATTAAAAACTTTATCAAGAAGCAGTTCTGCCTCCCTGAATTTTCCCCCGGCAGTTTTATTTTCGGAAAGAAGAATTACCGCAGGCGCAAAATAAGGAGACATCGGGTAGTTCTTCATTATTTCGTTGATATAAATTTCTCCCTGCCCGGAATCTCCGCAGTCAAAATAAATTTTCGCGAGGTAATAAAGCGCCTCGACCGCGGCGTCGGTATACGGGAATATTTTAATTATCTCGCGGTACGCGCCGATTGCGCCGTTGAATCCGGCTTCGCTGAACTTTGCAGGTACAACAAGCGGCTTCCAGGCGGAAGCGCTGTCGGCGCTTTGAGTATAAACCGCGCGGCCTAAGTTTTTCGCGAGCCCCAGTTTTGCCTGCGGCACAAATGAGGATTTCGGATATTCACTAATTATAAAAGAAAAAGCATCGGCTGCCACCGCGAATTCTTCATCCATCGCGGCTGCTGAAGCGAGGTTGAAAATTTCTCCGCCGTTGTTCATCAGGGGGAGATTGATTTTTTTCAGAAGTTCAAATGCTTCGCGAAACCTGCCCGACTCGCGGTAAAGCGACGCGAGAAGAAAGTGATGGTACGGTTTACTCTGGCCGGCGGAAACCTTAAGCAGTTTTATTGATTCTTCGAGCGCGCCCGGTTTCTGAATGAAACTGAGGATCCTCGCTTCAACGGAACGCACGCTTCCGGGGTCAGCATCCAGTATGGTGAGAAGTTCCTTCACCGCGTCCTGATACTGCATTTTAAGCGCAAGGAGATTTGAAATTTCATAAGTGAGCGGGATTTTTTCGCCGGTCCTCTCCCTGGCTTCTTTCAGGTAGAAAACAGCCATATCAAAATTTCTCAGTTCGAGTGAGCTGTTTGCGAACGCCCTGTAGACGGGAGCGGAATAAGTTTTAGAGTTCAGGAATGAATTCCAGAGTGAGTCTGTCCGTTCTTCGTTTCCCCCGGTGTAATATGTTTTGCCGAGGAGAATAATCAGATTGATATCATCCGGTTTCCTTTTCAGTTCATTTATCAGAAGCGATTCCGAAGCGGGATACTCTTTCAGCTGAACAAACATTCTGTTGAGCGATTCAAAGTATAGATAGAAGCCGGGGTTCCTGTTGTAAAGTTCCTGATATATTTGTTTTGCGCGCGCGAATTCCCCCGCCTGCTCGAAATTCTGCGCGAGCATAAAGCGGTTATTATCGTCGTTTGTCTGCGCGAAAACAATAAATTGAAAGAAAAACAAGATAAAGTAAATTTTTGCGTACATTCTTTAAAGATAGAAGTAAGAGGGGAATGATAAAAGTCATTTATATATCAAATCGGCAGGTACAGGATAAATTTACGAGCGCCGGCCTGCCCGCCGGGACATATCTTTATCGCCTCAGCGCCGGCGCATTTACTGAAACGAGGAAGATGCTGATAATAATATAAGTTGTAATTGATAATTAACAATTAACAATTGTGAGTACAAACATAAATGCAGAAGGCGCGGATTTCCGCGCCTTTTTTCAAAATCGTATGGGGCTGTCCAATAAGTAAGAGAAAGTTGGCATAGAAAATGTATATATAGTGTAAAAACACAGAAAATTCTCAAATGCAAGAAAAGAAAGCCAACGAAACAATCTTCGGAGAAGAACAGGTAAA
>CAIMOS010000125.1 GCA_903843135.1 uncultured Ignavibacteriales bacterium
AACGGTAGTACATATTATGAATATCTTCTCGCGTTTAATAGTGCGGATCTTCACGAAGAGAATAAATATCTTCTGAATATCATAGGGTCTGTACTGACTTCAAAAATTAAACAATGGGAATCGGCAAAGACAGAACGGAATCTGAAGGCCGAGCTTGATAAGGCAAGGCAGCTTCAAAAGAGCATTCTTCCGCAGCACGAATTTGTATTCGGTTCATATCAGATGTACGGAGTAACAATCCCGGCCGAAATTGTTGGCGGTGATTTTTTTGATTACCTGCACGTTGGTGATGATAAAATCAGGATCGGTGTTGCATTGGGTGACGCAGCAAGTAAGGGAGTCAGTGCGGCCGCGGAGGCTATGTACATTTCCGGGGCTTTGAGAATGGCGAGCCAGTTTGAAATTAAAATCCCGTTGCTGATGAAGAGAATGAATCAGCTGGTTAATAAAATATTCGGAGATGAAAAGTTCAGTTCATTGTTCTACGGGGAGCTGTCCAATGAACAAAAAGGTTTATTCCTGTATTCTAATGCAGGCCATAATCCTCCTATGTTTTACAAAGCAAAAACGAAGGAAATAATCTACCTGGATCCTACCGGCCCTGTTCTGGGCCCGGCCCCCAAGGCCGTATATTCTATTGAAAGTGTGAATTTTGAAAGCGGAGATGTTTTGTGTATTTACTCGGACGGCCTGACTGAATCATCAGGAGCTGATTCCGAAGCATTCGGAGAGGAAAGGCTCCTGGAAATTCTCAAGAATACGGTGCAGGAAGATTCAAAAACAATTTGTCTGACGATTCTTGATAATGTAATGAAATTCTGTAAGGACGGCGAATATAATGATGATAAAACAGTGGTTATAATTAAGAGGAATGTAATTTAATCTACTTTTCATTATTTTTAAAAAATAAATTAATAACTTTAATAATATATGATACAGACAGTCAATCCATACAACGAAGAAATCATCGCTTCTTATGAAGAAATGACAGATGCAGATGCGTCAAAATGCATAAATGATGTTTATGCTGCATACAAATTAAACAGAGCAAAATCAATTTCTGAGAGGGCTTTGCTGATGAAAAATGCGGCAAAAATACTCCGGAATGATTTAGAATATTTTTCCCGTTTGATGACGATCGAAATGGGTAAACCGATACAACAGGCAAAAGGTGAGGCTGAAAAATGTGCCTGGGTGTGTGACTATTATGCTGAAAATGCAGAGGAAATGCTTTCTGATCAGGTGGTTGCAACCGATGCGTCGAAGAGTTTTGTAACGTTTCAGCCAATAGGTATCGTTCTTGGTATAATGCCCTGGAATTTCCCATTCTGGCAGGTCTTCCGTTTTGCCGTGCCGTCTATTCTGGCGGGTAATGCCGCGATTCTGAAACACGCATCCAATGTAACCGGCTGCGCGCTTGCGATTGAAAGGATATTCCTGGAGGCAGGTTTCCCGGAAAATACTTTTAAAACATTCGTTCTTCCTGTCTCACGGGTCTCATCGCTGATCGCAAATCCCCTTATTAAGGCAGTAACTTTAACGGGCAGCACTTCCGCGGGCAGAAACGTAGCCTCTGCTGCAGGGCAGAACATAAAAAAGACTGTTCTGGAACTTGGAGGCAGCGATCCATATATTATTCTTAAAGACGCGAATATAGATGAGGCAGTATCTGCGTGCGTTACTTCAAGGCTTATTAATAACGGACAAAGTTGTATCAACGCGAAGCGGTTCATTGTATGCCGGGAGGTATACGACGAGTTTGTTTCCAAAATTGTTGATCTGATGAGTCACAAGTCCATCGGTGACCCGATGCTTGAAACGACTGCTTTGGGGCCGCTTGCCCGAAAAGATTTGTTGGAGCAGGTTGATGCTCAGGTGCAGAAAAGCATAAAAAAGGGCGCGAAACTTCACACGGGGGGCAGACATCAGACGGAAAAAGGATATTTCTACGATGCAACAGTGCTTGACAATGTGATGCCGGGAATGCCTGCGTATGATGATGAAATATTCGGTCCCGTTGCGGCGGTAATAAAGGCAAAATCCGAGAATGAGGCGATTGATATTGCTAATGATTCGGTTTTTGGGCTTGGCGCTGCTGTCTTCACGTCAGATATCGAAAAAGGTGAGTGGATCGCAAAAACTCAAATTCAGGCAGGCAGCTGTTTCGTAAATGATTTCGTACGCTCTGATCCGCGTTTGCCGTTTGGCGGAATACGCGAATCAGGATATGGCAGGGAATTGTCCGCCTTCGGAATCAAAGAGTTCGTAAATATTAAAACTGTTTATATAAGGTAACGAAAGAGGCCATTTATGGTTGATTTTCTTAGTGATCCGCTTTTCTGGTTTTTTATCGGTTTGATTATATTCATACTTGAACTCGCCGCACCCGGATTGATTCTCTTCTTTTTCGGGATCGGGGCCTGGTTGACAGCTTTTATTTCCGCCGTTTATCCGATTGGGATATCATCCCAGTTATTCATCTTCCTGATCACATCGGTTGTAACGCTGCTTGTCCTCAGAAAGCGTTTTGAAATACTATTCCGGGGCTTCAGTAAGCGGAAAGATAATCCTTCACTTGATATGGATGATCTGACAGGGAAAAAGGCAACGGTTGTAAAAGGAATTTTCCCCCCAAGAGAAGGGAAAGTTGAGATTTTCGGTACGGATTGGATCGCCGAGAGCGATACCCGAATTGACGAAGGTGAAACAGTCGTAATTGAACGAAAAAAGAACCTGACTTTGTATGTAAGGAAAGTATAAAGTCTTTAAATTTACCAATCAATATTCTTATAAAACAGATGTAAAATGAAATTAAAAGATGTAATAAACGAGCAGCTAAAAGCTGCAATGAAATCCGGCGATAAGATCCGTCTTGAGACCATCAGGTCAATCCGTGCGCTGATTCTGGAGTTTGAGAAGAGCGGCATTAACCGTGAAATGAATGAAGAAGAAGAATTAAAACTCGTTACCGGAGCAGTTAAAAAGCGGAAAGAGTCGATAGAACAATTTCGTGCTGCCGGCAGGGAGGATCTTGCTGCGAAAGAAGAAGCGGAATTAGCTATACTTCTGGAATTCCTTCCGCAGCAACTTTCGGAATCTGAAATTCTGGCCGAAGTTCAGAGGCTTGCGGGAGAACTTGGAGCGAAATCTAAAGAAGATTTTCCGAAGCTTATGCCGCAGGTTATGAAGGCGCTAAAAGGCAAGGCAGACGGAAAGATTGTAAGAAGTATAGTCGAAAAATCCCTGGGGATGAATTGAATTATATAGACATCATAATATTAATATTATTAGTAATTGCTTTTGTTCTTGGTTTTAAGGACGGTTTTATCCGGAAACTTATCGGATCCGCCGGATTTTTTCTGGGAATATTCTTCGGGATAATGTTCGCCGGTTATGCGGGTAATTTTATTCGAATTGTAAGCGGTATGGATATTTATTTTGCTGAAATACTTGGCGGATTTATAATATTTCTTTTACTGATAATATTGTCGGCTATCCTCAAACGTGTGCTCCACCCTGCGGATAAAATAAATAATATGGTGAATAGAATTGTCGGAGGGGTAGTCGGAACAATTCAGATTTTATTTTTTATCAGCGCGGTGTTTTATATACTGAATATATTCAGCATTCCTTCCAAATCATCACGCGATGCCTCATTCTTATACGGATTTTCTTCTGAATTTATTCCTAAATCGATCGAATTTGTCGGCAAAATTCTTCCCGACGCAAAATCATCGATAAAGGAACTGATAATAGATAAGGATAAAAGAGAAAGTTGATTGAAAGAACAATTCTTGAGAAATTAGAATTTCACAAAGTTCTGCAAATTATTTCAAAATATTCAATTACAGGGCCCGGGAAAATAGAAGTATTGGAGAGCGGGCCCCTCACAAACAGAGATCAGATTATTTACGAAGGCCGCCTCACTTCGGAGGCAAAAGAACTACTCGGTTCATTTCCAGAACACCCGATTGATTATATCCCCGAGTTGTCTGATGATATCGGCCTGTCGCGTATCGAGGGTTCAGTTCTCCCCCCTTCGAAAATATTAAACATTCTAAAACTCGCTGCAGTATCACGACAATTGGCATATTTCCTCGGCATCCATAGAGATCTCTGTCCTGAACTTAATACTTTTGTCCCATCTCTCTATAATAACCGTGTATTAGAAAACCATATTAATTCGGTTTTGAATGAGAACGGGGAGTTGAAGGACAATGCCAGCAGGGAACTGCAGCAGTTGAGAAGGTCAATAGCTGAGAAACGATCTGAGATTGAAAAAGTTACTCTGCGTATAATGAAGAACCTTATGGCGGATGACATTATGCGCGAGGAATATATAACCCTCAGGGACGGTCGAATTGTACTTCCGGTGAAGGTTGAATATAAAAGACAGATAAAAGGTTTCATTCATTCTGAATCTGCAACGGGACAGACGGTTTATATTGAGCCTGAACAGACTCTTAATATGAATAACGAACTTATTAGTTATTATTTCGCGGAGAAAAGAGAAGTCGAGAGGATTTTACGTGAAGTAACTAAAAAGATCGGTGAAGAGAGCGCTAAGCTTCAGCTTTCCCTTCACACAATATCGAAACTTGATTGTGTCTTCGCTAAAGCAAAGTATTCTCTTGAGTACGCCGGTTCTTTCCCGTCTATTGATATGAATAAGGAGATGACGGTTAAAAACGGAAGGCATCCGCTGCTTCTTTTCAAACTTGG
>CAIMOS010000126.1 GCA_903843135.1 uncultured Ignavibacteriales bacterium
ACGGTTGCGGTTGATTTTTCCTTTGAAGAAGAACAGCAAAGGATAAATCTGGAAGGAGTTGTAAATGCAAGGGTTCCGAACCCCGCGGGCGGAGTGATCGAAGGGAGCGGCAGTTTTAATTACGAGCTGATCAATAACAGATTAGTATCGCTTGATGCCCGGGTTAGCAATCCCGTTACGATCAATATTCCGTCAAGCGCACCTGTGTTCACCTTCCAGTTACCGAGAGCAAGGATAACGCACGAGGCCGTAATCCTGGACGGCAGGAGTTACCTCTCGCTCGGCGGCGGAAACAATACCGGTGTTACTTTCAGAAACCTGAATGTCAGGACAAATGATTTTTCGATCGCGTCCGGCGATGTTGTTTTTGATGTGCCATTTGCGTTCAAGGTTTTTCTTGAGAACGGAAATCTAAGATTCAGGACAGTCCCCGCAAATACGCCGCTGACAGAAGATACCGGGATAATGCTCAATCTTCCGTCGTCCTTTTCGCTGGGTGCGAATGGATTTGCCGCTCAGGGTAGTTCAAATGTGAATATACGGTTCCAGGGGCGCAGCCTTGATTCGCTCCTTGCGAATTTCAGCCAGGACTTTTCGCTTGCCCTGAACCCCGTAAGTGTGGCAGGCGGTCAGGTAGAGTTTTTCCTTGAGAGCAGAAGGGTCGGGGCGCTTAATTCAAGCGGATTCATTCCGGATATGAATTATTTCGCGGCCACGCTGCTTCCTGCGAGAATACCGCTTCCGGCAGAAAACATCGGATACCTTCAGATCAAAGAAGGCGAAAATATTCTTCTCGATTATTCATCCACGTCAACGGGTGTCAGGCTCCAGACGCGCGAAGGGCAGCCCATAAAATTGGTCCTTCCGATTCTAAGATTTTCCCGGGGATCAAATCCTGAACTTGATATCAATTTTGATATTGTTGTAAATACACAGAACTGGAGCATCGTTTCAGGAAACCTGAATGTGACTATACCCGAAGATCAGCGCACCAATTGGGACCTCTCCGGTTTCGGCATTCCGTTCAACGTATCGCAGCTTGCATATGCAGCCCTCAGCGACGGGTACGGATTTCAGCTGACAGGTAATGTTAAAGCTTTTGGAAATTCGCTCGGGGATCCGGTCAATCTGACAATAGGGGCAAACGGCAGAATACAGGGGGACATTGATCTGACCCTCGACAGGAGCATTCAGGTTGTTCCGGATAACGATAAGCTGATCATTAATGTAAACCGGATTGCAGGCTCGCTTGATATGCAGCTAAGCCCGCTTGACCTGAATTTTCAAATTGATCTGACCGGCGGAATACGGCTTAACCTGGGTGAGGGGCAGAACTACGGAGCGGATGCCACTTTCGTGCTTAGCAATTCCGGTGTGAGCGTCGAAGATTTTACTGTGCAGACCCCCGCACAGCCACCAAGGCTCGATTTCTCGTGGCTTAATCTCGGGCTTTCCGAGTTCACGGTGCCTAACCTGACTTACGACAGGAACACTGGATGGGATTTTGAGATCAGGCTGACCGTAGCGCTTAATTTCCCCGAACTGCGTTTCAATCTGCCGCCAATCACCGGCGTAACCATACGGCCGAGCGGAATTACGATACCGGCAATATCCATACCGGAGATCAGCGACTCATTCAGAAATTTCTGGGGATTTGGATTAAAGCCGCTCGCCTTCAGAATGCAGAGCTTTACCTTTAACTGGTTCACTATGGAAAGCACCGCGCTTAATGACTGGGGTTTCGGCTTCGATTTCGAGCTGAGTTTCGCGCAGATGCCGGAATCGGTGCCTGAAGCAGTCAGGAACGCGAGGGTGAGAGTACTTAACGCGGGATTTAACGGCGGCAGGATCACCGGCAATATTGAGGTACAGGATTTCGATGCACCGGGAATTCAGCTTCCTCTTGGCGGTTCGACTGCTTTCTTCATTAAGAGGATAGGCGGAACGCTGTCTGAGAGCGCCGGGGACCAGAATTTTACAATCACCGTCGGCGGCGATATTCAGCTTCCTGAATTTATGCGCTGCGAAGGAAGTTCCGGCGTTGCTCCTGTTGTAGGTACAAATCTTACGATTGACAGCAGGGGGCGGCTCTTCGGAAGGATTAACGGTTTCGTCCCGCCGTGTCCGCTGGACCTCGGAATCGGAAAGCTGACCATCACAAACTCAAGTTTAGATTTCAGCTTCGGGACAGCGAACCAGCGGCTCATCATTGAACTCGGCGGAAATATGAGGCTGCCCTCTCCTACAGAAGGCGACAGCACAACCGCATCAGGGAATCTTGTATTTGATATACTCAACGGAAGTCTTATCGACGGCCAGATAGCAATTAACAGCCCGTTCCGTTTCCAGATACCGAATGAGAATCCGGTACTGGTATTTAACATCAATAATGCATTACTGAATTATGAGGGGTTAAGGATAAACGGGTCAAGCAGCCTCAACCTCGGAACCGGTTCAAGCCTGAATGTAAACTTCAATAATTTCCTTTTTGATTTCAGGAACTTCAGGGTCGTGTCCGGAAGTGCAAGTTTTATGGGGCAGTTCGCGCTTAAACTTGTTGTGGAATCAGGTTCGATACGTTGGGCGGCGGTACCGCTTAACGCGCCTATGACGGAGCAGACGGCGGTCAGGCTTACCCTCCCTTCGAATCTTGGGATCTCCGCGGACGGCCTTTCAGCCTCCGGGGAAACTCAGATACTAGTCAGGGTCGGAGGCAGGGAATACGCGAACGTGCGGTGTGTTTTCTCCGAGAATTTCCTTATAAACTTTTCACCCTTCAGGGTAAACACCGGGAACGCCAGGCTGTACATAGGAGAGACGCTTGCAGGTACAATTGACCGGGACGGTTTCTCGCCGGGCGATATTCTTGGTATGCTTCCGTTGCCGGAGAAACTACCTCTTCCGGATACAACAATCGCCTATCTGCAGATCAAACAGAATGATATGGTCCTTGTTGAGATGCAGACTGTGTCGAACGGTGTACGGTTATCCACGCGCCCGGGACAGAGGCTAAGATTAGTTATCCCCGGATTGCAGTTCGGCGGATCAGCGCCGCCGGAAGTTCTCATTGCGTTCAGTATTACGGTAAGTACATCTTCATTTGAACTGGTTGACGGATCGATATCAGTCTCACCGTCGGCGGGTTCCGCAGCGCTTTTCTCGTTGTCGAATCTGGGAATCCCGTTAACCATTACTAACCTGGCATACGAGCGAATGGACGGAAGCCCTGTCTTCCGGGCCGGCGCGCGGCTTGTTCTGCCGGCATCAATCGGCGGGGCGGAAGTTGTGATGGATTCTCTCGTGATCAACAGCAGCGGTTTCGCGGGTAACGTCAGAGTTGGAACATACAGCGAAACCCACAATCCCTCGGAGACTTATGTTGCTACTGCCAATATTGCCTCAAACGCTGCTTTTAAGATCAGCGCGCTTGAAGGCACTTTCAGTTCGTCGGCCATTTCAGTCCGGATGTGCGGAGACATAACCTCTGACCTTTTCCGGGATAACAGCAGTACTCAGATGCCGATTCACTGGTCAGCATCGTGGGCCGGCGGAAGATTTAATTTTGCATTCGATATCAACCACATACCAAACGCAGAGATACCGCTGATGTTCGCGAACTTCAGGCCGCAGGGTATCGGAAGCAGCCCTGCCTTCAACCTTGAAGTTACATCCAGCAGTTTCGCGCTGACGCTAAGCGGGGTGCTAAGGATTCCAAGCCTTGGGGATGATTTCGCGGTATCTTTTGCAGGGCTGAGAATAGCGAATGACGGAATCCGGGTGCCGGATATGAGTATCACAGCTCCGGCCTCAATACAGAATTTTAATTTATTCGGTGCCCAGTTTGCGCTAAGAGATATTTCGAACACCGAACGCGCAATATCATTTTCTTATGTTAACCGGATACTCTACCTGACGCTCAACGGTAACCTGACATTCTTCGGTAATACATCCACATTCCGCGGATTCAGGATCGGATCGGACGGAAGCATATCGATAAGCCAGGCCAGCCTGCTTAGCAGCCAGTTCTTTGTAGTGCCAAATTACGTTGGAATTTCGCGCATAACCATTGCGAATTCCGCGATGCGTGTTGACGGTTTTGTTAAACTTCCGCAGCCCGCGGATACCGCGCGGCAGGCCTTTTACTTCTCGGTTAATTCACGCGGGGAAGTCCAGGGCGGAGCGAACATTTCTCTGATTGAGGAGAATCCCGGGCTTGGCGGCGGAGACCGTACCGAATGGAATTTCTGGATTGGCAAGTTTGATGTTACATACGCGAAACTTAATCTCAACTTCTCGAATTTCCGGCTGAGCAGTCTGCAGGTGATGGGCGACATTTATTTTATGAGTGACGCCAACAGGTATATCAGGATCGGGTACCGGCAGGGAGGGACTCCTTATCCGGGTCTGACGGTAAGGTTTGACGGCAACGTACAGTGGGGCAACCTGCAACTCGCCCCCGGCCTTCTCAATATTGACTGGGAGGCCCTAAAAATTAATATGAGCCAGGCTAACCTTGCGAACGACGCGTCCGGAAACTTCAGGCTTTCGCTTACGGGTAACCTGAGCGTAGGCCTCGCAGGAGTTACGGGAGGATTGAATTTCACCAATTTGCGGATAAGTTCAGCAGGCGGAGTTGAAAATCTTCCTTCGAGCATAACCGGAGGTGTACTCTCAATCGCGAATGTCGTTAATCTTACTGTGAACAATATCAGCTACAGTTCCACTCCTTCATTCATATGGGTGAAGGGCGGACAGATGCCGGGCGGCGGAGGCGGTGGCGGAGTAGACTCACAGAGGATACAAGTGAATAACTTTTTCAGGTTCAGCGCTTCGATCTCGATCACCGGCGTTGCAAGCGGAGGAATTGAGGAGTTCCTTGTTTATAAAACTCAGACAACTACGAATCTCACTATACGTAATGCAAATCTTTCAGTTCCCGGCGTCATTACCTTCAGGGCAGATCTTGTATATACAAGAACGGGAGCCGGGTTCTACCTGCTTCTTGGCGGAAAGGGGCGCATTATTAATCAGTATGAGGTGATGGTTATCGGCAAAGTTTCGCAGATGGGGGGTACTACAAGTTTCGGCGTATTTGTTGCCGCGTCAGGGCTCAATATTACTATACCACCCGCAATTGTGCTGACCGGGCTTGGAGGCGGTTTCTTCTACAATCCTGACCAGAACGATCTTCAGGTCGTCAGGGCTATGTGCGGACTCGAACCGGGATCAATGTCGCGCGTCAATTCCTCACCGGGAAGATTTGCCGTGCTTGTTTACGCGCAGGCCTCGATCATCAGCGGTTCCATAGTTAGCGGGCGTGTGCTTCTGACAGTTACGCAGAACTATTTTGAATTATACGGCAGCGTAATACTGCTGAACCAGAGGACCTACTTCAACGGTACGATATACCTGCACATCGGGTTCACTAATTCGATAGCGGAAGGAAATATAAACCTCACACTTGACATCAGCCCTCTTGTGAGAGGCACAGCTTCGCTTGCATTCTATTTTTACCCTAATAATATCTGGGGAATCGACGGCCGGGTTAATGTCAGGATATTGAATTTCATTACGTGTAACGCCGAATTGTTCGTGGGTAATCCCGGATTCTATATCAATATGGGCGCCTCAGTCAGTCTGGATATCGGTATAATTTCGGCTGAAGCCGGAATGCAAATAACTATCTGGAATATCCGTGACGGTTCGTGGGGCGCGTACGGAGCGGCGAGGGTAAGGGGCAGGATATGCGGAATTACCGTAATCGGCGCCGAATTCAGGGCGGGTATGATCAATCAGTCGAAATCATTGATCTACGGCGAGGCTACGGTTGAACTTCTTTTCTGGGACCTCAATTTCTGGGGAGCTATACAAGACGGACGCACAAGCAGCGGATCGGGCTATAATGCTAATTACAGGAGGCAGATAAATGATGCAATCACGCAGGCCAGAAATATGAGAAACCAGCGCGACGCGGCGTTAGCTCTGATTAACAGTACAAGGAACCATTAATATGATCAAGGATAAAATAGATTTCATCTTTTCACGTTTTTTGATTACGGCGGTGATATCTTTTATCGTACTCATTCAGCCGGCGGCAAACTCACAGCCAAAAACAGAAATGGTCGGGCTTGTTAAAGGCGATTCGGTAATTATTATTCCCGCGGTTCCGCCTGCACGGGGAGGAGGGCTTAACTTTTATAAAAAATCCGCGGGAGGACAGTTTGTACTGTTAAACACGGCGGGCCCTGTTCTGCCAATTACCGATGATGCCCTGATACTTGAGGCTTTCGGAAACAGGTGGGAAACTTTTTCATCCGAGTTATCTCTAAGGGAGCCCGCGGACCTCGTATTCCTTCTCTCCGAAGATCCGCAAGCGTTTTTTATGATTGCTTTCAGATATCCGGAAGTAATAAAGATAGCTGGGTGCTGGTATGCCGATAAGATCACCGACAAAAAAGGGGAGAGTGAATACCGCATTGATTATCTTGATGAGACCCGGAATACGGTGAGGTCAGTAACCCGAAAACTGAAACTGAAAGAAACCTCGTTACCGGTTCCGATTGATGTAACAGCCAAACCGGAAGGAAATAAAATTCTCATCGAATGGAATTATCCCGAGATGAGCAAAGATCTCTCCGACCTTACAACACAGTTTCTGATTTACAGGAAACAGGCGAACGGGTCGGCGGAAAGATTATACAACGGCGTAATCCCAAGGGATAATAATACCTCTTTCAGTTACTATGATGAATCGGTCGAAAACGGCGTTGAATACAGTTATTATGTAACCGCGGTTGATTTGGTCGGGAATGAGAGCGGTCAATCTTCCCCGGTGATGACCGTAGTGTATGATAAAACTCCGCCTGCCGTTCCGGATGAAGTTAAGGCGGACAGTGTTGAGGGATCGATCGGCGTTTCCTGGAAAATGAATCTTGAGCTGGATGCACGGGGATATAATGTCTACCGTTCCTTAAAAGTTGACAGAGACTTTGTAAAAATCAATACCGGGTTGCTTCCGGTAGACAAGACTTTTTTCTACGACAATAATTTTACTTTCGGCATACAATATTTCTACTGCATAACCTGTATTGATAAAAATGACAACGAGAGCGGGAAGAGCAATCCCCTCGCGATTCTATACGAAGATATGGTCCCTCCTGATCCGCCTGCTGATTTCAATTACAGATTTGAAAACAACTTAATGAAATTTTCCTGGACGGCATCTAAATCGGCTGATGTGGAAGGGTATCATTATTACAGGGGGGAATCCGCGGAAGTTCTTCCAAGGATTACTTCTGATGCATTAAAGTCCGTTACATATACAGACAGCGGATATTCCGGCAGAGGATTTACTCCCGGGCAGCGGTACACATTCGCGTTAACAGCAATTGACAAAGGGCGGAACGAGAGCGGAAAAATTTATATCAAAGACGTTCTTATTCCTGATAATGACGCGCCTGAACCACCCCAGGGTTTAATGACCGAAAATGTAAACGGCAATTATGTTGCTATATCATCAGGCGGCAGCGTTTCGGCGGATGTAGTAATATATAAAATTTTCCGGAGTGAAATTCCGTCCGCGCCGGTTGAGCTTACACGTTATAATTCTGTCCCGTTCCAATACACGGATTCAACCGTTAAAAAGGGGAGCGCTTACACCTATTACGCTATCGCGGTGGACTCAGCCGGAAACAGCAGTAAACCGGGGAGAACGGATACGGTGCTGGTTAAAGATGATTCTCCTCCTCCTTCTCCGCGGTCCGTAAAAGCTGTAAGGCTTCAGGCCGGAATAGAAATAAGGTGGGAAGTTGTTTACGATTTCGATCTTATCGGTTACAATGTTTACAAATCTCAGCTTCCTAATGGTAATTATATTAAAGTCAACAAAGAGGTTGTGAAGGAATTAAAATATCTCGATGCCGGAGGAAAAGCGACTGAGTTTTATAAAGTCCGTTCAGTTGATACTTCCGGAAATGAAAGCAACAGAGGAGAATATGCTTCTCCTAAGTAAGAAAATAGTTTTTCTTGCTCTTCTTTTTGTCGTTTGCGTGTTCCCTCAGCAGGATCTGCAGGAGGGAGTGAGGTATTTCGGAAACCGGGAGTGGCAGAAGGCGATTGATTTTTTCCGGATATCACTTTTGAGAAATCCGGAACAAAAGCTCGCGTATCACTATCTCGGTGCGGCCTATCTTGAAACCGGGAAGAATAATGAAGCCTATTCCATCCTTGCCAGCGGCTCTTCTAAATTTCCGGACGAGAAAACTATTGTGGGAAACTTTATTAATGCAGGAGTCCTTACCGGCAGAACTGATGAACCGATCAAAGCCGGGCTGCGATATCTTAAAAAATATCCTGCGGACACGGCAATAAAAGAACTTGTTGCAGCGGCCTTCTCAAAAAAAGCCGATAATTTATTTAACACGGGAAAATATACCGGTTCGATGGATGCGGCGAGGACAGCGCTGAAGTATAAAAGCAGTGATGATAATGCTTACTCACTGATCATACGGAATTATTTATTAACAGGTAAAGTCAAGGAATCTGTTAGTGAAGGTGAGAGGGCGGCCAAAAATTTCCCCGCATCGCTTCCGGTACAGACAGCATACCTTTCTGCGCTGAACGCTTCTCAGGAATTTGAAAAAGCGCTGACTCTTGCTCTGCGCCTGAATAAACACTTTGGTAACGATATAGATTTTCAGATGCAGCTTGGATTTCTCTACCGCGCGAATTATAAAATAAAGGAAGGATCAGCAGTCTTTGAGCGGCTGGTCAATATGTACCCTTCCATTGAAAAAGTATACGATGGCGCTGTTACTTTCTTTGAATCTCTAAATCAGTTTGATAAAGTAAGGGCGCTGTACGAAGCGAAAATAAAAGCTTTCGGCAGGGAAAAGGAGTTCAGGATAAAGATCGCAGAAAGTTTTGATAACGAAAAACTGCCTGAGCAGGCAAGAGGTGTTTACTTTTCTATGCTGAACAAAAGTGAAGACAGTGAAGTGCGGATGCTGCTTGCTCTTTCTTATCTTGAAAGCGGTGTGGCTGATTCATCAGAGATGCAGTTAAAAAATATTCTGCAGAACGATACCGCGAATTATGACGCGATGAAACTTTTATGCGGTGTGTATCTTGAAAGAAAATCGCAGAAGAATTTGCTGCTGTCAGCCGGATTATTCAACCGGCAGTATAACAAAGATTTCTTCGCGAATTATTATCTGGCAGCGGCGCTACTGAATGAAGGAAACAGGGGTACTGCCCGTGAGTTTGCGGAAAAAGCAAAAAAAATTAACCCACTTAGCCCGCTCCCCTTCAGGCTGCTTGCGGATATTTCAGGCGCCTCTTCGGATCCCGCAGGTACGAAATTCTATCTGAACCAGTCAATATTAAAATCACTTGCTCAGATAAAAGAGATGGAATCCGCGATAAGTCAGCTTGTAAACGAGATAAGCGCCACGAATTCTTCGGCAGGTAAACGAAAGGCTTCTTCAATGAAGAAGGAACTGGCAGAACTTCGCGCGGTTGTAAACAGCGGTTTTGCGGAGCTTAGAAAACTTTCATCTGCTGAGGAATACCGGATTGTATTGAATTCCATACTCCGTTCATTTCCCAACAACCCATTTGTCCTCAGCGAGAAAGGGCGCTTCCATCAGGAGAGGGGAGAAAAGGATTCGGCAAAATACTTTTACGGGCGGGCGCTTGAGGCTAATCCCAATCTCGCTGCCTGCCATTCGGGGCTTGCAAATATTTATGCAGCCGGAGGGAATCTGAGTGAAGCCATTAAATCCCTTAGAAGGGCTGTTGCTGCGGAACCTTCAAACATTGAAGCCTACGACAAACTGATCGAATATTCAATAAAGAATTTGACTGACCGGACACTGGCAGATGACTGGATTAATGTGTATAAAACTGACCGCAGCAATACTGTGCTGAGGGAACGTCTTATAGAGTTACTGCATAAAACCAACCGGTTTGAAGAAGCGAATAAGATCATTCGCAATATCATTGATTGAGAAGAAAATATGAAAAATGTTTTTTGCTTTCTTTTACTTCTTTCGTATGCCGCGGTGTGCCAGAGCGATACCTCGGAATCCGGCGGAAAAGCCGTCAGTTTCCTCTCCGGGATGAGTTCATATATCAAAGTGACCGGTGAAGCAGGAACATACGGAGAACTTTATTCAATCGACGGAATGGCGTCCCGCAGGCCCCCGAAAACAGGAAGGATATTTCTGCGGCCGACCCTGATACTTTTCGATAATATCAAATTTGCTTTCGATCTATTTCTGTCCACCGAGGGAAATTCCGCGAAGCAGCAGATGGACCAGTTAGCCGTTCATCCTTCCTGGGGCTGGGGACAGGCGCATATCGGTGATTTCAGTTATGAATTATCAAAGTATACTATGAGCGGTATCACGATCAGAGGTTTAGGGGCCGAAGTGTATCCGGGAATTTTCCGTATCCATATTCTTTCAGGCCAGGCACAGCGGGCCATATCAGGCACGGCATACGAGTCAGCCTATGCGCGCTACCTTTATGCTATGAAAATCGGCATCGGGAAAAAAGAATCGACCCATTTTGATATTAATATTCTTAAGGTGAATGATGACGTAAAATCTGTATCGAGGGAAAATTTTATGCAGATACAAAGGGACAGCGTTCTGGCGGGCGGTGTGTATACTCCGAAAATCGATACAATGTACAGCGGCATAACGCCACAGGAAAATCTGGTGCTTGGTACAAATTTCCTTATCAAGATTCTGAACGGAATGTTCCAGTTGAGAGGGGAAGCAGCGGGGAGTATTTATACCAAAGATATGTACAGCGAAGATTTCCAGACAGATCAGGTCCCTGATATTGCCAAGGGAATCTACCGGTCAAGGATATCTACGAGCGCCGATTATGCATATAACGGCGACCTGAGTTATCAGCAGAAAGGATACAGCGCTAAAGTCGGTTACAAGGTTATCGGGCCGGGATATACTTCGCTTGGGCTCGCGTCGGTAATCAACGACAAGAGGATTATTGACGGGGCATTCGGTTTCCAGGCATTACAGGGTATGATCACAGTCAGGACCACTTACGCAAACCAGCAGGACAACCTTCTGAATCAGAAAATCAATACAACAAGCCGCAATGACTTTTCAGTCACCACTTCAGTGAGGCCCCTGGCGGAACTGATGATTTCGCTCAATTACGTCAATAACAATCTTGAGAATGACGCGAAAAATGACACATTTAAACTTAGTAATTCCAACAACTCCTATAATTTTTCGGGAACTTACCAGTTTGACCTTTTTAAGCTGAAACATATCCTGCTCACCACTTATGCGTTTCAGACTTATAAAGACAATAACATAACCCGGAAGGGTAACGGAGCCGATGCGCAGAATATCATACTTAATCTTACCACTATGATAGATCAGCAATGGAATGTCTCGACCGGATTTCAGACCAACACTGTTACTGTCCAGAATGAGGACAAATCCACATACGGTTTCTCCGCGAGAGTGTCAAACAAAATGTCAGGCGGACTGCTGAATAATTCCGTGTCTTATTCCTTCAATACTTCCAGCGTTTCAAATACAAATAATGTGCAGGTGAATTCAAATTTCAGCGTTACACAGTCAAGTTCGCTTGTCCTGAATGTGAGGACAACATTTTTTAGCGGCAAGCCGCCGGCGCAGTATAGTTTTACCGAGATACTCGGAAGTTTGGGCTATACGTACCGGTTTTGAGAGCGCAAATAAAGCGATAATTCCATGGGAGTATCCCACAGTTAATTAGGATAAAAGATTATAAATTTTTGTCGTAGTTTTACTGTATGAAAACTTTATTATCTGCTTCCTTATTTTTGGTTCTTTTCTCTTTTGCTTCATCATTTCCGCAAAATATCGATGACAGCTGGAAACTTTATGATGATACACAGGTCGGGCGTGTTGATGTTACAATCGATCCGGCGGCACTTGTCTGGCTATATCAGAATGTTTACAGCGATTCTGAATTTGTTGCCACACTCAGGTTCCGCAATAAATATTTTGATGAGACGGTAAATTCGATCGGTTTCCGGCTCAGGGGAAATACGTCCCGTGTTTCGAAAAAGAAATCATTTAAAATATCGTTCAATACATTTGTAAGCGGACGAGAGTTCCACGGCGTTGATAAACTTAATCTGAACGGGGAGCATAATGATCCTTCGATAATAAGAAGCAAACTGTGCTTCGATCACTTTCACTCCGCCGGTTTGCACGCAAGCCGGGCTGCGCACACCGAAGTTTATATAAATAATAAGTATTACGGGCTTTACATTTCAGTTGAGCACGTTGACGATGAGTTCCTGACGAAAAACTTCAGCGACGACAGCGGCAATCTCTGGAAATGTTTATACGGCGCGGATCTTCAGTATCTGGGTGAGAGCCAGAGCTCTTACAAAAACCTGAACAATAACGGAGTCCCTGCGTATGAGCTTACGACAAATGAAGAGACAGGGGATTTCTCAAAACTTGTTAGGTTGATACGCCTGATAAATATCACTCCTGCATCGGCGTTCCCTGACTCCATAGAAAAAGTGCTCGATGTCCCTGATGTGCTTCATTATCTTGCACTCAACGTCCTTTTCGGCAGCTGGGATGATTACCGGTCACTGATGAATAACTACTACCTGTATCACGAGCCGGCGAAAGATAAATTTCATTTAATTCCTTACGATTACGATAACACGTTTGGCGTCGACTGGTTCAGCGTTAACTGGACTACGGCAGACCCGTATAATTTCCCGAAAGTTGTTTCCGGGCCGCGGCCCCTCGCGGAAAAACTCCTTGGCAACAGCCAGTACCGCGACCTGTATACGCATTTTCTCCGGTTCTATTCCACCAGCCTGATGCCTATGAATTTATGGGAACCGCGGCTTGACAGTCTGAGAACGATGATTGTTACATCCGCGCTCGCCGATACTTTCAGAACTAAGGATTACGGGTTTACATCAGGCGATTTTTTTAATTCCTATTCAGCCACAGGTTATTCAAATCAGCACGTTAAGTTCGGACTTAAACAGTTTGTAAATCTCCGTACGGCTTCTATCGCTGCGCAGCTTAACAACGCAAACGCCCTGCCGGTTTGTTATAAAATTGATTACTATCCGAAATCTCCCCGTCCGGATGATACAATTTATGTATATGCTTCAGCTTATTCAGCAACGTCTCTCTCCTCCGTTAAAATAAAATTTACTGAGGACCTATCAGGATTAACGCGGGAATATCCTATGTCGTTTTCTCCCGTTCCTAATACGAAAAAAGTTTATGAAGCGGACCGGTACTATGCTGTCATCCCTCCGCCGGGATTAAACGGCAGCGGTGAAATGAAAATTCTTGTTAAGGATGACGCAAACCGCGAACTCGCATACCCGCGCAGTTCGGTTATACATATTCCCGTTACGGTTGCGGCCAACAGCCTTGTGATAAATGAATTCCTTGCAGATAACTCATCTTCCGCTCCCGATCCTTCCGGTGATCACGATGACTGGCTGGAACTTTATAATCCAACTTCTTCGGCAGTAAATCTTGCGGGGATGTACCTGACGGACAATCCTTCTTCATTTACTAAGTGGAGGTTTCCGCTAACTAACGTTTTAATTAACCCCGGTGAGCGGGTGGTTGTGTGGTGCGATGAAGAACAAACGGAACCCGGTTATCATTCCAATTTTAAGCTGAGCAAAAGCGGCGAATTTATTGCGCTGACTGATTCTCTTGGCGTAACTGTGCTCGATTCGCTTTCCTTCGGGCCGCAGTCAACAGATGTTTCTTACGGCAGATTCCCGGACGGTTCATCAGTATGGCACAGCCTTGTGCCGACACCCGGCTCCGCGAATATTCTGACGGATGTGATTGAGGAAGAAATCAAAGCTGAAAATTCTTTTACGATCTATCCGAACCCCGCCCCGGATGAAATCAATATATTGATTAGCGTTGATCAACCGATGACAGGTTCTCTGATATTATATGATATTCTTGGCAGGGAGTTAAAAATTCTTTTTGAAGGTGATTTTAATCGGGGTCATAATTCTTTTAATTTTAATATTTCCTCTTTAGCCGGAGGAGTATATCTGATAAAGATGAAAAGTAATTACTTTGAGACAGGAGTTAAATTTATCGTTTTGTGATGTGGATTTCTTGATTTTGGAATATTCTAACCATATTAGGAGGCTGCTTGTACAAGATTTCTTGTGTTCTTTACTTTTTCCTTTTCATTGCGTATAGCGCAATAGCCCAAAATATTGCAGTTCATTCAATTGCTTCGTCTGAAGATCAATTTGTTAATCCATTCCATAATTATCCCCGAAGCTCTGCATCTCCGGAATTTTCCGGGGTTGTTGATGGTACCGTCAATTCGGTAACATATGATATTACAACCCAAATACCGGCAGTATATGAAAAATCATTCCGTGTATATGCATCGGGATCGCTGATAAAATACGCAAACATTTCTCAACTCAATACTTCTTCGCCGGGTATTTATATTATTTCATCCAAATATAATGCTGATGGTAATGTTGTTGAGCAAATCTGGCACGGTACGCAGAAGTCATTCAGCTTTTACTTCCCCGACGGGAAATTGAAGGAAGTATGGATAACTGATCTGATGAATGTTCCTTTCAGGAAAACTTTTTATTCTTACGATCCTAACGGACTTCTTTCCGAAGCCCTTACGCAGCAGGGAGGGGGCCAAACCTGGACTGATGCTTACAAATATGTTTATCAGTATAATTCGAGCAATCTTTTGCTCAACTCGTTATATCTGTTGCCGGGGACCACACCAGGGAATTGGGTGAGCTCCTCTGTAACGAATTATACTTATAATCAGCTGGGCCTTGTAGAAACCCGTACCAGGCAGTATCTCAGTAATGGTTCCTGGGTGAACAGCAGTAAATATGAATATTCGTATAACATTTCGAAAATCGTCGCGGAAGAAACGTACAATATTTGGAACGCTTTTTCCGGGTGGATTCCGCTTTTAAAAACCCTTTATGAGTATGATACAGATCTTAACCCTTTTCGAAACCGTTACTACGAGCATAATGGTCTCACCGGTTGGATACAAACCGGCTATGAGGATTTTACCGTCAACACCGGTCCATCCATAAAACTAATTAAACCTCTCACCGACAGCTATCATACTTCCGGGATAGAGATATCGTGGTTCGCATCCAAAATTAACCTGGTTGATATATACTTTAGTGCGGATGCCGGCCAAAACTGGTCGCTCATTCAACCTTCGGTTCCCGATACTGGAGAGTTTAGATTCTATTATTTATTACCCCCGAATGTTTTAACATCTAACGCAAAAATAAAAGTTACTTCAGCCGGGAATCAAAATATTTTTGATATTAATGAGGGTACATTCTGGGCATCGAGCTTATCCTTCCAGGTTTCTAACATTCATCTTATGAAACAAAATAAATTGTGGCTTCCTTTAGATAACAAGGGGGTCCTTGCTGACGTTGCGGCGGGTGGAGTAACCGGCGGTTTACTTGATGGCAGCTCAGTGATTTTTTCTTCGGGCTTCTTTCTCTCCGGGTTACACTCCGGCTTTATGTGGGCAAATGGAGTACTCACTTCGTCCCGGATTGAAGATTATGATGAAGGTTCTACCGGAGGGAATAATCCCATTTATTTAGGTGATAGGGATTACGGTGATTTTAATTTTTATTGGAATAATTGGAATAATGCAGTTGCAAAAGGCGCTGACTATTATGATGGTAATCAGGATGGAATTTTTAATTCCGTTGATCTGAATTCCAACGGTATATGGGATTCAAACGAAGACCGGCCTGATTTCCTTGGTGATGAATCTGCCTGGTGCTTTTTTACCGACAGGGTACCGGCATCTCTCCGAAGATATACGGATGTTCAGCCGAATGGAATTGAAATCAGACAAACCGTATTCGCGGCTTCAGATTCTTCGGCCGGTTCTCGTGGCACAATTTTTGTCAGATATAACATCAGGAACAGCGGAACCGTTGCGCAATTATTCGACAGTGTATATTTTTCTGCCGCCTCGGACCCCGATCTTGGTGATTATGTCAATGACAAGGTGGGATGTGATACTCTGTTAAATATGGGTTACTGTTATCAAACATCTTCAGATTTGATATTCGGCTCTAATCCGCCTGCATTCGGCATTGATATACTCCAGGGGCCGCAAGTATATATTCCGGGCAAGTCTTTCATTGACAATAATAATAACGGTATTTACAATCCCGGTATCGATACGCCCTTAGATACAGCTTACCACAATAAAGGCCCGTATATCGGAAAAGTAGCCTTCCCGGGCGCTATGAATCTGGGAATGACCTCATTTACCCAATATATGCAGTCTCATCCAACACACGGAGATCCAAACACAAGATTTGAACTAAGAAATTATCAGCTTGGAGGACGCGGGAAACAGGGAGATTTTATCGATCCCTGCACCTGGCCATTCGGAACGGTAACCGGAGTTAATTGCAGCCTTGTTGATAATAAATATATGTATTCAGGTGATCCGGCTGCTAATATCGGATGGATAAACACAACCCCTATTGACCAGCGTTTTATGGTCAATACCGGCCCGTTTGAGCTGAAAGTCGGTGAACCGGTAGAGATTTGGCTGGCTTATTCTGTTGCGCGGGGTACCTCCGGGCTAAATTCTCTTTCTCTTCTAAAGCAGGAAAATCAGTTCGTTCAGCAGTTGTATGATAACAATTTCGAGAATTTACCTCTGTCCGTTAAGGAATTTAACCAGCCCGGTATTCCGGAAGAATTTGTTCTCCTGCAGAATTATCCTAATCCGTTCAATCCATATACAGTAATAAAATACGGGATACCCGCAGATAATGGAGTCAGTAAAGCAGTAGATGTTTCATTAAAGATTTATGATCTGCTCGGACGCGAAGTTGCACTGCTGGTTGATGAAACAAAAGAACCGGGTTTTTATACCGCCAAGTTCGATGGTTCCCGGTTGTCCAGCGGCGTTTATATATATAAACTTACAGCGGGCAATTTTATGCAGGCAAAGAAATTAGTTCTGGTTAAATAAGAATTATCCAAATTGCTAAGACCCTGCCCCTCTCCTCAGGTGAAGGCTAAAAGGTAAATTCATTCTGAGGCGGGGGGCGTTTATTTATTTCTGTAAAGTGTGGTATTTTGAAGGTAATGAAATAATGCATTCAATATTTCCGGCTCCAAAATAATTTATGATAAACAACAAACGCGTCCGCCTGCTTCAGGCGGGTGAGGAGAAAAAAGGCCCTGTGCTCTATTGGATGAGCCGCAGCCAGAGGTTATATGACAACTGGTCCGTGGAGTTTGCGCGGCAGTTGGCAGATGAAAAAGGGGCCGGCTTCGGGATAGTGTTTACGCTCGTCCCGGAATTTCTGAAAGCGACAATCCGGCAATACGGATTTATGCTTAAGGGGCTTAAAAAAGTTGAAGCGCTCTGCGGCGAAAACAATGTGCCCTTCACAATACTGCCGGGGCTTCCGCAGGATGTACTACCTGATTTTATAAATGAGAATAATGTTTCTGCCCTGGTTTGCGATTTTGACCCTCTCAGAGTAAAACGGATATGGAAGCGTGACCTCGCGAAGAAAATCACGATACCTTTATACGAAGTTGATTCCCACAACATAGTTCCTTGTCTTTATGCCTCACCGAAAGAAGAGTGGGGCGCGTATACGCTTCGCCCGAAAATCACAAAGGCCCTTGATGAATTTCTTGAACCGTATCCCGAATTCATACCCCGGAAAAAAACTAAACTGAAATTCAGCGCTGTGGACTGGGATAAACTTTATGCTTCCCTTAAAGCAGATATGACCGTACCTGAAGTCAGCTGGATCCGGCCGGGATGGGACACGGCGCTTGATATGCTCGAGCAGTTTGTTTCAGAGCGGCTTTCTGATTACGATGAGAAGCGCAATGACCCAACAACTGATTTTCAGTCTGATCTTTCCCCCTATTTACATTTCGGACAGTTGTCATCTCAGACTGCCGCGTTAAGAGTTAAAATGCATAATTTCCGGAACCAAAATTCAGAAGCGTTTCTGGAGCAAGTTATAGTAAGAAAAGAACTGACCGACAATTTTTGCTATTACAATACAAAGTATGATTCGTTCGAGGGATTCCAGCCGTGGGCGAAAAAAACACTGAACGATCACAGGGATGATAAGCGCGATTTTACATACACGCTTAAGCAGTTTGAAAAAGCACAGACGCACGAAGATCTCTGGAACGCGGCGCAGATGCAGATGGTGAAATCCGGCAAGATGCATAATTATATGCGGATGTACTGGGCGAAGAAAATCCTTGAATGGTCTGAATCACCGGAGCAGGCGCTGAAGACCGCAATTTATCTTAACGATAAGTACGAACTCGACGGGCGCGATCCGAACGGGTATGTCGGCTGCGCCTGGGCAATCGGAGGGGTCCACGACCGCGCCTGGGGGGAACGGAAGGTTTATGGCAAAATCAGGTATATGAACTATAACGGATGCAAAAGGAAATTTGACACCTCCGGTTATATCAGGACCTGGCTTTAGAGTTTTATGAGGTAAAGTATTTTATATATAATTACTATATTAAATGTTCGTTTTTTCAGCTATAATCATTTTTCTGGTTGATTTGTATTGGATTCTTTATTTACGTGCATAATTGTTGACGACGAGAGCATTTCCCGGATGGTAATAGAAAAATTTGTTACCCAGACAGGAATGCTCAGGCTGCTGGCTTCCTGCGATAACGCGATGGATGCTGCCCGCGTATTGCAGGCTGCGGATGTTGATATTATTTTTCTCGATGTTGAAATGCCCGGCTTAACCGGCATCGAACTGATCAAATCTCTGAGAAATGTACCGTCTGTTGTTCTGATTACCGGAAAGCGGGATTATGCCGCAGAAGCATTTGAATTCGATGTGGCTGATTATATAGTTAAACCCGTTGAATATCCGCGGTTTCTGAAAGCCGTTATGAAAGTTACCGAATCCCTCTCAAGAAAACCCCCCGTAAAAGAAGAATCTAACGACAGCCTCTTCATTAAAGTCGACCAGAAGTTTATTTCTATCAATCCGAAGGATATCCTGTTTATCGAAGCACAGAAGGACTATGCAAAAGTAGTTACAGCCGCAAATAAGTTTCTCACTCTTTCCACAATGAAAAGTGTTGAGGCCAAACTGCCGGCAAAGGATTTTATACGGGTACACCGTTCTTTCATTGTAAGGATTGATAAGATATCGGACCTGCGGAGTGAGAACCTTCTGATTGGGAAGGAAATTATTCCGATCGGCGAATCGTACAAACAGGAATTATTCAAACGTCTCAATATACTCTGAGCCCGCGCCCGCCGTTAGTATCCGACAATTCTCGGAATAAGAATGGCAATCACAAAAAATATTACAGCTATCACCACGCATACAGAAACGATATCCGTCCTGTACTGCATCGCTTCAAAAAAGTTTAATATCCAGTTCCAGTCGTGAATCTGGTCGGGCGGGCCGAAGAGATCGATTTTCCGTGTTTCCGCGTCTGCAACATAAACGCTGATATTCAGGAAAGTGTGCCCGAGAAGCAAAAACCCGAGCTGCAGCCATTTCCGGAGGTAATTAACCATAAAGAATATAATCAGAAGTACCGGGATCAGGATCTGCATAATAGTTCCTCCGAAGATGGAGGGGAAGTCACCCATTAATCCGAAAATCGCCTGTCCGGAGAGATGAACTACTTTGTGGAAATAATCGACGTAAGTATATTCAGCCCGGTTCATTATAAAAAACGCGCATACCGGGACCAGCAATAAGGATGGGATCCATCTTAAAATCCCTTCATACTTAGAAACTCTTTTAGCGCCTTCCAGCATAAGTGTACTCCTTGATGTCGTTAATCTTTGTCGACCGTCTTAACAATCAAAACCAGAAATAATGAAATTTATGATTGCAAGCTGAGTACAAATATAATATTTAAGAATCTTCGAAGTCAAATATTTATTGAATGTTATTTGTACTGCTTCACAGGAAATTTAATAGTGGTTTGAAAATATTACGATAAGGAAATAGTCCAGGGTGATTAAGATAAGAAGCTCAGAATTGGGTGAAAGATTGAAGCTTCAACCTGATCCCGAACATTTCTTTTCTCGGAAATGGCGAAGATTTGAATGTCTTACGGATTAGAACGATAGTTTTTCAAAAGGGGATAATTTGTAAGCCTGATTACCCTATGCGCCGTGTCTCCAAAAACTTTTTGGATGAAGTGTAATTTGCTTCTTAAAGTATTCTTTTAACTCTATCGGAGATAAGTCCTTGATTTCATCATTAATCTTATCACGAATTTGGCGAAGCCGCTGAATAACAGCATCTTCTTCTTTGTGTTTGGTTTTAGTCTTCATATTCTAAGATTTCTCTTGGTGTCCTTATTTCCAATATTTTATATCCGTATTTATAATTCACGGAGTTATATCCGCGTATCCGGTTGATGTTTACAATATGCTTGAAATTCCAACTGATCAGGATATCTGCATTATTAAATGTAGCTAAAGCGATATGTAAACAATCAGCCCTGCTCGACTTGCCGACAACATTTTCAATTAAATATTTTTCGGACAGCTCAGTTGCCGAATCAGTAATTTCAATGAATTCTAAGTGCTCTACCGGAATATCATTTACAAGTTCACGAACATTTCCCGGTGCAAGGGCTAATTCAATATCTGTTAGGCGTGAATATATTACTCTATATTTTCCTAACCCGATTTTGTTAAAAAGTATTTTTGTCCAAATTTCAAATTCAGGATCAAAATACCCTCCAAAAACCGATGTATCAAGATATATCCTATTCATAGAGTAAAGATATAAAAAAATCCGGCTTCAATAAATGTTAATGTGCTGCCTTTGTCCCTTTGTTGCTGAATCGCCGGATCCTTGTTGCCGCAGGTTTTTTTGTTGATTCATACTAATAAAGGCTTTAAGGCGCGATTGTATGAGTTTTTTTGGAACCAATTTCTAATTAAATTGATTAATAAAGTGTGTCTGCCATATTAATCGTGAAAATGAAAAAAACAACAATTCTGATTATGATTTTACTTGGCGCCGGAATTTTTAATTCCTGTGCGCAGAACAAACAACCGTTAAAAAAGGCAAATGATATAATGTACAATTCATCTAAAACTGATACAGTTACTTTCGGCGCCGGATGCTTCTGGTGTGTCGAGGCCGTGTTCCAGCGGCTGGACGGAGTCGTAAAAGTCGTTTCCGGCTACAGCGGGGGCGAGACGAAAAACCCGACTTATGAACAGGTGTGCACGGGAAAAACCGGCCACGCGGAAGTGTGCCAGATTACATACGATCCGTCGAAAATTTCCTTCCCCGATCTGCTTGAGGTGTTCTTTTCGACCCACGATCCGACTACGCTTAACAGGCAGGGAGCGGATACCGGGCCCCAATACCGTTCGGCGATATTCTTTCACAATGGCGCACAGCGGGAACTTGCGGAAAAATATAAAGCAGAACTTGGAAAATCGGGCGCTTTTAAGGATCCTATTGTAACCGAGATTAATCCTTATACTGTTTTTTACCTTGCGGAAAAGTACCATCAGGACTATTTTGATAGTAACCAGATGCAGCCGTACTGTAGTTTTGTGATACGGCCCAAACTCGATAAGTTCACTAAACAATTTAAAGACAAATTGAAGGCGGAATTAAAATAATTTTGTTATCTTTAGTTCCCCTGCATCGGGTTTTGGAACCGCTGCTGGTTTCTGCAGGCGGTTTTTGCAGTTATAGTCGTTAATAATAATATAGGAAAGTTCGATTGATGAAAAAGTTTTCAACCGGGGACATTATTCTTCAGCAGGAAAGTTCGGGTTCTGAGTTCTACATTCTAATGGAGGGGAAAGTCGGTGTTTATAAAAACGGAACCAAGATTGCCGAATATGACGAGCCTGGAACGGTAATCGGCGAGATCAGCGCTATACTCGGAATTCCGCGTACAGCCACTATAATAGCCCTCGCAGAAAGCGAATTTATTCTGATCGAAGGCAATGTTGAAGACGAAATCCGCACTCATCCGGATATCATTCTTTATGTTCTTACTAATCTTGCCGAAAGGTTGAGTTCCACCACCGGGGACCTGGTTACGGTTGCTTCGAAAATGAGTTTGAAATCGCTAAAGGATATAGCCCAGTAAGCGAAGATAATTAATTTATACTGACCGGTATTTCTTCCGAGATACCGGTTTTTTTTATTCCCCCCCGGTTCAGCCCCTGACTAATTCTTACTATTTATTTGTTGTGAAATGCACCTTTTTTAATTGATTCATAGTGGCAATTATTGACACACGCATCTCTTTTCTCTATATCGGAAAAAATAACTATTTACCTCTCAAAAATGTGAAAATAAACAAAATAAAGGCTTGTTTTATATTAAAAAACAATAATTAGACTATGGCACATTAATTGAAAGGTAAAATGTATTAATATTTTAGGAATTACGGTTATGATAAAAGGTACTGTAAAAATAGCAACGGAGTTGTGCAAGGGATGTGAACTTTGCATAGCTGCTTGCCCCCAGGATTGTCTTACGCTCACAAATAATATAAATTTAAAAGGGTACAAATTCGTTGAATTGAAAAACGATACCTGTACCGGATGCACCAACTGCGCTTTAGTTTGCCCCGATGCCGTATTCACGGTATATCGCCAGCCAAAAGCTTCACTTAAAAAAGCTGTATAACGGAAGGAAAGAAAAATGACAAAAGAACCGTTGAAACCGCGCGAAGTTAAATTAATGAAAGGGAACGAAGCTCTTGCTGAGGCGGCCATCCGTGCGGGTATGGACGCTTATTTCGGATACCCTATCACCCCTCAGTCTGAAGTGCTTGAATATCTTACAATCGAAGTACCGAAGAGGAGCGGGCTTGTTTTACAGGCTGAAAGTGAAGTGGCGGCTATCAATATGATCTACGGCGCTTCAGGTGCCGGCGGAAGAGTAATGACTTCCTCCTCCAGCCCCGGAATCAGCCTTATGCAGGAAGGGCTCTCCTACATCGCTTCAGCAGAACTCCCCTGCCTGGTTGTTAATGTCAACAGGGGCGGTCCCGGACTCGGAACGATACAGCCCTCACAGGGAGATTATTTCCAGTCAACAAAAGGAGGCGGACACGGAGATTATCGCCTGATAGTGCTTGCCCCGGCTTCAGTTCAGGAAATGGCTGACTTTGTGTTTGACGGATTTGTGCTTGCCGAAAAGTACCGCGGACCGGTACTCATCCTCGCGGACGGCGCTCTCGGGCAGATGATGGAAAAAGTTGATCTGAAAGCGGAAGGATCTCTTCCGAAAACTGTTCCGTCCTGGGCGACCAGAGGAAGATCTAAAGACAGGGACCCGAATATTATTACGTCTCTGTTCATTCAGCCTGAGAAAATGGAGCAGATCAATATGCGCCTCCAGGCAAAATATAAAATCATTGCTGAAAAAGAAGTTCGGTACGAAGAATATCATACAGATGACGCGGATTATATCCTGGTTGCATACGGATTGTCCGCGCGTATCGTAAGAAAGACCGTTGACCTCGCCCGCGAAAAAGGAATTAAAGCCGGCCTGCTCAGACCGCAGACACTCTTCCCGTTCCCGTCAGTCAGAATTGCTGAACTTGCTAAACACGCAAAAGCATTTCTGGATGTTGAAATGAATGCGGGCCAGATGGTCGAAGATGTCCGCCTTGCAGTTAACGGAAAAACCGAAGTGTTCTTCAAAGGCAGAATGGGCGGTATCATCCCTTCACCCGAAGAGATACTTGAAGAGTTAGAACGAATTGACGAAAAAATTGTTGCATATCAGGAGTAGGAGAGAGCAATGGAAGATAATTTAGTATTAGAAGGCCTCGAAGTTGTATACCATAAACCGGATACTCTTACTGAAGCGCCGTTTCATTACTGCCCGGGCTGCGGGCACGGTGTTGCACACCGCCTGATAATGGAAGTTGTTGAAGAGATGGGCATCGAGGAGCAGACAATAGGTATCGCCCCCGTAGGCTGTTCTGTTTTTGCTTACCACTATATGAAAATTGATATGCAGGAAGCCGCCCACGGAAGGGCCTGTGCCGTTGCCACCGGTGTTAAACGCCTGCTGCCCGAAAAATATGTATTTACTTATCAGGGAGACGGCGACCTCGCAGCCATCGGAACCGCGGAAACAATCCATACTGTAAACCGCGGAGAAAACCTCGCGATATTCTTTATTAATAATGCCATCTACGGAATGACCGGAGGCCAGATGGCGCCTACATCGCTCTGCCACCAGGTAACCTCTACCTCGCCTTACGGCAGGGAAGAGAAAGCAATGGGCTTCCCGCTTAAGATGACGGAATTAGTTGCCCATCTGCCCGGAGCGTATTATGTAACAAGGCAGGCAGTTCATACTCCGAACGCCGTACGCAAATGCAAAAAAGCGATCAGGAACGCGTTTGAATACCAGAAAGAAAACAAAGGTACTTGTTTTGTGGAGATAGTTTCCAACTGCCCGTCAGGGTGGAGGCTCACTCCGCTCGATTCGCAGAAGTGGCTCGAAGAAAACATGCTTCCGATGTATAAACTCGGAGACATTAAACTTCCGGGAAAGGATTAAGGAGATTTTACTATGTACAAATCAGATGAAATAATTATTGCAGGATTTGGCGGACAGGGAGTCCTCTCAATGGGACAAACCCTCGCTTACGCCGCTATGATCGATAAAAAAGAAACAAGCTGGATGCCTTCCTACGGGCCCGAAATGAGGGGCGGTACTGCCAACTGTATCGTTATTGTTTCGGAAGGGCCGATCAGTTCACCGATCGTTACAAAATTTGATTCAGGGATTGTTCTGAACCAGCCGTCAATGGAAAAATTTGAAGAGGCCATCAAGCCGGGCGGAGTTTTGGTATATGAAGCGTCTACAATTATTACGGCTCCCACCAGAACTGATATAACCGTACTTAAAATCCCTGCAATCGATGAAGCAAACAAGATGAATAAAAAGCAGGTCGCAAATATGATTATGCTCGGCGCGTTCCTGGAACTTAAACCTATTCTCGCTATGGAGAGTATCCTTAGCGCGCTGAAAAAGGTGCTGCCCGAAAGGCATCATCATACTATTCCTTTGAATGAGAAAGCAATTTTACGCGGCAGAGAGCTGGCCGCTGAACAATTAACTGTTTCAAACACTATATGACGGGCAGAACAATGAGTGACTCTGAATTAAAATGCCAGCACACCTGCAGGAATTCCTGTGCGATGTTAAATGAAGCGCTCCGTAAAGAAACCGCCTCAGTCCGCTTTTACGAAGAAGTGTTCGACGAGTGCAATTCACCGGAGATTAAAGAATTTCTCGGCCAGATTATTGACGTGAGAAGGTCGGAGATACTCAGAATGATTCAGAAACTCAATGAGATCCACGCCCGCTCGCAGTCAACTGACGGTATAGTTTCGAGTTTCAGTTAATTCTGTTTCGCCCGGCTTAACGGTACTGCAACAAATCAGTACGGTATTCAGCCGGTGTTGTACGATTAACATTAAATTTAACAGGTCCCGCATACGCTATGTGTGCGGGATTTTTTTTATAAATCAATCCTTAAGTTTAAACCTCAGCCTCATCACACCGTTCTCGAAAGAACTGCTGATTATGCTGAAGCGCCCGATTTCGGATGTATTGGAGACGTGGGGCCCGATGCAGGGGCAGGCGTCGTAATCACCGACATTTATTATTCTGATCTCATCACCGGTTCCCTCGGGGAGCCGTTCAAGATTAAATATATTTTCTGCCTCGCTTCGTGCAATGAATTTTTCATAAACAGGCAAATTCTGTGAGATTACTTCGTTCACCTTATTCTCGATTGCCCGCCTCTCATCTTCCGTGAGGTCCCGGTCAAAACGGTAATCGCACTTGGATTTTTTCTTCTCGATATGCGCTGAAAAAGCCCTCCCTCTTTCAAACATTTTTGCCATTGTGCCGTTAAGGATATGCTCGGCCGTATGCATCCGCGGATCGTAATCTTTGTTCATTATTTATTGAATTTAATGTGAATTATTAAGTTTTTGCTTCAATTTAGTGTCTGCCGGTTCTGTGTTATTAATTTAATCATCACTATATTACCATTAAATTACAAAAAAATTAAAGATTTTTAATAAAACATTATCTATTTGGGTCCCTTTCAAATAAAAATCCGCATCAATATATTATTTGCGGCTCTCGCGTTTAGCTCGGCAGTTCAGCTCAAAGCGCAGAATAATTCCGACAGTCTTTTTCATATTCTCATTACCGGGGACGGAAGCCGAATTACGAAGTTATTAACCTCATACCCTATTCAGTTAGTCAGTGTAAATCCGCTGAAAGTTATTGATCTTGCCGATTCTGCTCTCCGCTTCTCATCAAATATTAAGAACAAGGACGTTTATACAAAGCTTCTCCGGACGAAAGCTATAGCCCTTACAATGATTTCGGATTATGACTCCTCAAGGAAAATCCTGGATGAAGCAATGAAGATAAGAGAGGAGAGTGGACTGACTTCTGAATCAGGAAAATTTTACCTGAATTACGGGCATACAGAGGCCCTTTCGAGTCATTTTCATAAGGCGATTGAATATTATCAATCGGGAATGAAAGCAGCAGAGAAAGAAAACAATAAAGAAGATCTCGCTTACGGTTATACTAATTTGGCAATTTTAAATTTTCTTATTAATGAGCCCGAAAAAGCAATGCGCTATAATGAGAAGGCGTTAAAGATCGTCCGGGAAAACAACTACACCTACCTGCTGGGAGATGTATATCAGCACTACGTAATAATGTATATAGGCCTCGGAGATTTAAATACAGCAATGAAATATGCTGAAATGGCTGCTGAGGCGTATAAACTGACCGGCAATAAGATCGGCCTCGGCGGTATCTATGATAATACCGGCCTGATTTTGGGATTTTTGGGTAAGGACAATGAGTCAATAAATTACTTTAAGAAATCATTAGAGATCAGGGAAGAGATCTCTGATTTAAAAGGAGTGGCAAGTTCTTATATTAATATTGCATCGGCTTTGATAGACCTGAACCGGGTTGATGAGGGGCTGAAGTACCTGAATGATGCAAATGCGCTGATCGGAAAATATAATGATCAGAGGCAGCTGAGCCAGTCACTCAATAAACTTTCGATTGGTTATGAGAAGAAGGGCGACTATAAAAAAGCCCTCGAATACTATAAAAAGTTCAAAGCATCCTACGACAGTGTGTTCTCGGGTGAGAGTATCGGGCGTATACTGCGGGTTGAGGCTCAACACCTTAATGAACAAAAGCAGAAGGAAATCGAATCGCTCAGAGCTATGAAAGAAAAAGATGACCAGATCCGCCTCTTTCTTATCTTAGCCATTATCTTTGTCGGAGTAGCCGCGTTCGCCGCGGTTAATGCTTTTTTATTCAAGAGAAAAGCCCACCAGAATTTGGGAGAATTAAACCGGCAGCTTCTGAAAAAGACGGAAGAACTCGAGCTGCTGAATGAAGAATTAAAGTCTCTCAACCAGGACAAGGATAAGTTTTTCAGCGTCATCGCGCACGATCTCAGGAGTCCCTTCTTCGCTCTTCTCGGGAACAGCGAACTTCTTGCGCACGACATCGATATTATGACCAGGGAACAGATATCCGAATTTTCTCATAACACTCTTGCGATGACCAGGAATATTTATTCCCTGCTGGAAAATCTGCTTGCCTGGTCAACTTATAGCACGGGACGCATCAAGTTCAATCCGGCTGTGTTCGATGCCGCAGCCCAGATAATGCAGATTATCGAAGTCAGCCGGGTAACCGCATCTCAGAAATCAATCAGAATTCAGTTCAATCCTGACGGTGAATACAGGGTAAATTCTGATAAGGAAATTATTAATCTTGTGGTCAGGAATCTGGTTTCCAATTCGGTCAAGTTCACGCCTGCCGGCGGGAAAATTGATTTGCATATCTTCAGAAGTTCAGACAATACTGTTATTACGGTATCCGATACCGGAAGCGGTATCCCGGAAGAATCGCTTCTGAATATGTTCACCAATAAAATTAACTCAACAAGAGGAACGGAAAATGAAAAGGGTACGGGCCTCGGTTTGATGTTGTGCAAGGATATGGCTGACCTGATAGGGGGAAAAATATCTGCGGAAAATCTTCCCGGCGGAGGGGCCCGGTTTACTTTCGTTGTTCCTGACAGAGTATCACCCGGAAACCATAAGACAGTGTCCGGGTAAGTTTCATTATTATGATTTTGCTTGCTGCGGTTTACCCGACATTGTAAATAAAAAAAATCTTTTCTTAATCAAAAATCCGGTCCTTAATTAATGAATTCTAAACTCCTCTTACTGACAATTCTATCTCTACTGCTGAATTATCCGGGTTCCCCTCAGAATCTCAGAACAAAAATCGGGCAGATGGTGTGGACGGGCTTTACCGGTACACGTTTGCACGATACTATTAAAGCTGACCTTCGGAACCTCAATCTGGGAGGAGTAATTCTATTCGCCGGAAATATATCAAATCCTTCGCAGGTTAAACTTCTTAATGATACCATAAAAATGTTCGCTGCCACTCCTCCTTTTATTGCCGTTGACCAGGAAGGCGGCAGAGTAGCAAGGTTAAACAGAAACAATGGTTTCGATACTTCATATACAGCATATAAACTTGGCACGGTATTTAACAGGGAAGACTCTACAAGGAAAATGGCTGAGAAAATGGCAGGCTGGCTCCATCAGTCAGGATTCAACGTTGATCTTGCTCCTGTGGCTGACGTGAATGTGAACCCGCTAAGCCCAGCGATAGGTAAACTCGAGAGGAGTTACTCTGCGGTTCCGGAAAGTGTTTACTGCCACGCAAAATGGTTCTCAGATGAATTCCATAAGAAGAACATCGCTACTTCTTTAAAGCATTTCCCCGGACACGGAAGCGCGATGCAGGACTCGCATCTCGGATTTACCGATATCACCAATACCTGGACCCGGTCTGAACTGGTCCCTTATGAAATGCTGTTCGCGTCAGGTTACAATGATTTTGTTATGACGGCGCATATCTTCAATGCAAATCTCGATCCGGTCTACCCCGCAAGCCTTTCGCATAAAATCGCCTCCGGACTGCTGAGGGACACGCTCGGCTTTACGGGAGTAACAATAACCGACGCTATGGGTATGTCAGCTATAACTCTTAATTATACATTTGAAGACGCGGCTGAATTCGCAGTGAACGCGGGTAATGATATTTTATTATATACAGCCACGACAAGGAACGGAATATCCTTAACACGCAATCTGATTGATATCATTGCGCAGAGAGTTGAACAGGGGATAATCCCGCTCGCCAGGATTGATTCCGCCTATAACCGCATAATGAGAATGAAAATGAGGTACGGACTCATCACTTCCGCCGAAGAATTTGCCGGAAATGTTCTTCATGAAAATCGATTGTTCCAGAATTATCCGAATCCGTTCACGGAAAAAACGCAGATGCGTTTTTATGTCGAAGATGATTCAGAAGTAAAAATTGAAGTGTACAACACACTTGGCGAGAGAGTCGCGATTGTTGCTGACGGGCGCTTCAGTAAGGGCGTCCACGAGATCAGTTTGTCCGCCGGACATCTGCCGCCGGGCGTCTATCTCTGCCGGATGGCAAGCGGGAAGGCCTCCGTGGTAAATAAAATGTTAATTCTGCGGTAATCGAATTAATGAATTCTGAAACAACAGCTGTAATCCTCACCGCAAAAGAGCTTCGGGTTGAGTACGGAGATCAGGTCGTATTAGATAATGCTTCCCTCACGATCCACGAAGGCGACCGGATCGGCCTCTTAGGGAAGAACGGCGCCGGCAAGTCCACATTCCTGAAAATCATATCAGGAATTATGCAGCCGGATTCCGGCCTCGTCACCACAAAAAAAGATCTGAAGATTGCTTTCCTTTCTCAGGAATTCACACTCGATAATTCAAAAGATGTTTACTGCAACATTCTCGACGGGGCTTCGGACCTGATTGCACTTATCGATGAGTACGAAAGCCTGCCGCACGATTCAAACCGTCGCCACATCATTGAAGACGTTATACTTCACAGGGGCGGCTGGGACCTGGAGAGGAACATTAACATTTTAATTAAGTCTGTCCACGCACCCGAACCGGAGCGTTTGGTGGCGACATTATCCGGCGGCGAGAAAAGACGCACCGCTCTATGCCGGGCACTCATCTCACAGCCCGATTTACTGATACTTGACGAACCAACCAACCATCTGGACACTGAAGCCATTGAATGGATCGAAAATTTTCTCGCGAACTACAGCGGGACCTGCATCTTTGTTACGCACGACAGGTATTTCCTTGACAGGATCGCGAACCGCATCGCCGAATTATCTGAAGGCACTTTCTTTATTCACCAGGGGAACTACACCGATTACCTGATAAGCAAAACGGAAAGGCAGGCAACCAGAGAAAGCGAAGAAAGGCGCAGGCAGAATTTTTTAAGAAGAGAACTTGACTGGGTGATGCGCGGCCCGAAAGCGAGGCGGACAAAAGCGAAAAGCAGGCTGGATCAGTACAATGAAGTAGCAACGCAAAAAGCTCCCGAAAAAGAAGTTGATGTCGAACTGATCATTCCGCCGGCCGACCGGCTTGGGCAGAAAGTCCTTGACCTTGCTTCCGTCAGTATGCATTACGATGGTAAGCCGCTTTTTGAGGCTCTTAACCTCACATTCCTGCCGGGACAGAAAACAGGCGTTGTCGGGAAAAACGGAATTGGAAAAACCACTTTATTAAAAATCATACTCGGGGAAGTGATGCCCACGCGCGGCAAAGTTGAAATGGGAGAGAATACAAAACTAAATTATGTCGACCAGGGACGCCTCCTTCTTGATGATGAGGACACTGTAATTAAAGCAATCGGTGAAGGCAATGAAACCGTGCAGTTCGGTAAAGATAAAATACCGGTGTGGACCTACCTTCGCAGATTCCTGTTTACCGATGACAGAATAAATACCAAGGTCGGTAAACTTTCCGGCGGAGAAAGAAGCAGGCTGACACTTGCGAAGATATTAAAAGCCGGCGGTAATTTCTTAATGCTTGATGAGCCGACAAATGACCTGGATCTTCCTACTCTCAGAATTCTTGAAGAAGCGCTCCTGGCATTTGAGGGATGCGTTGTAGTTGTAAGTCACGACCGCTATTTCCTTAACCGTGTTTGTGACCGGATAATAGCTTTTGAGGGTGAAGGGAAACTGTATGTAAGCGAAGGTAATTATGATTATTACCTGGAAAAAAGATCTGAGAGCCTCCGGGAAATGAATGCGAAGGAGGCGAAAGAAAAGAAAGCTGATACGAGGGTAAAACCTGCTCCTAAAAAACTATCCTTTAAGGAGGCAAAAGAACTTGAAGGAATGGAAACTGCAATACTTGAAGCTGAAGCCGGGGTCTCAGCAATCGAGGCTTTATTCGCTTCCTCTGATTTCTTTATTACACACGCAGCGCAGACTAAGGAATTAACCGCAAAACACGAAGCCGCCAGGGACAGGGTTAAAGAACTATACGACCGCTGGGAGGAACTCGAACAAAAGAAGAAGGAACTTGAATCGGGCAGAAATAATTCTATATAGAAATATCCTCAGTCCGGTCTGCCCACGCTTTTTTGTCTTTCGTTCGTACCGATTCAATGATGTCCGCGAACTTATCATCAATATGCCGCAGGAACCATTCATCAATCAGTGATTTCCTGAATCTCCATTCCTTCCCTATCTTCGCGGCAGGAATTTTTTTCTCCTGCACCCAGGAGTAAATTGTCTGAGGTTTTACTTTCAGGTATTGCGCCACTTCTTCGAGAGTCATAATATCGTGTATCATATTTTCTAAGATCACTTGTTCAGAAATAATGAATCCTGTTTAACAGGCTGAGGATAATAATAAGGTTTCCCCGTTTTCTTCTCACCTTCGACCAATTGATTGAAGGAATATATTATCGCTGAATAAAAATTGCCTTCATAATGCCTGAAGAGAGCAAACGGTTTTCCGTAGTCACCGGTAAACGGGCGCAGGTTCCACGCCAGTTGAATACCGACTAATCCCAGTATGACGATCCAGAATTTTGCAACCTCAACTCCGGTTTTAGGATATACTCCCTTTCTTTCGCAGGAATACCTTAACGCATCAATTACGTTTTTCATACCGAAAATACCCGAGAGTATAAATATCCCTATATGCAGAAGCTGAAGGAAATAATAGTCCCCGCCTGTCAGCAGGAAAAGAACGACAACCGGAATGAAGGAGACCATTATGGAGGTTATCAGAACGAAGCCGCTCAAAATAATATTGATCATCTGACCAAGCCTTAGCCTGGAACCGAGAATAAACTGTATAATAAATAGAGCGGGCAGACAGATTATAATACTCAGAGAAAATAATACGGGAACCTTTATTCCCGCGCTGAGCGCCTGCTCGGGGCTATGGTAACTACCCATCGCCAAACCGTAAGCGAACGAAAAGGCCAGGACCAGCAAATAAAGATTAACGAATTTCACGGCCTCGTGCTCGTTATTTAACAATTGCTCGAAGTACTCGTCTCTGTTCTGAAGAGAAGGAAAATATCTGAAACAAAAAATTTCACTGACTTTCATAAAACACCTCGATGATTAATGCTTAATATACTGAAATATTAGTATTTAGTCAAGTATAAGATTGTTTTTATATGTTTTCTTATGTTTTTTTGGGGAGCGTCAAAACAATTATTGAAGATATTTGCAACATTTTTGGGTACAGATTGTTCTTAAGAAACGGTTTGACGGATTTTTGTTTTATGGCTAAAAGCTGAGTGGATCAGGTTCTGCGAACCCATACAATTTTTTTGTGGTTCAAGTTCACACAGAACAAGCTTTGTTCGTTTGAATTTCCACAAGGAAGATGTGCATTAAATATCTAAAAATTACCTATTTTGCATTTTTTGGAAACAAAACTTTAAGCGAGAAGGATGTCACAGGAAGCAATCAATTTTAAGAAGTTCTTCAATACTCTCACTGATTTTTTATTCATCCTCGATATGCAGGGAAACATAATCGAGATGAATGACGCAGTAGTTAATATTCTTGGATATAGCAGGGAAGACCTTACCGGCCAGAGTATACTTACGGTCCATCCGGCAATCTTCAGGGAAAAAGCCAGGGAAATTGTTGGTGAGATGATTGCCGGGCGGCAAAAGTTTTGCAGATTACCACTTATTTCAAAAACCAATGCGCATTTTCTGGTTGAAACAAAAGTTTATGAAACAGAGTGGAACTCGGAGAAAGCGCTAATAGGTATAAGCAGGAACCTTCTGGACATTCCGCTGACTGAAGGAATTTTTCAGGAAGTGTTCGACAGCAGTCCTGTGCTAACGGTAATCACCGAACTTGACTCCGGAATGATAATTTATGTGAACAAACCTTTTGTCAACACTCTTGGATATTCTCAGTCGGAGGCTGTCGGGAAAAGGCTTGAAGATCTTCAGATCTTTCACGACTATTATCAGCGGCTTGAGATAAAAAGAAAAATCGAAAAGCACGAAAGTATTAAGAGCGACAATGTTGTCTTCCAGGCCAGATCGGGTGAATTGCTGCATTGTATGCTTACGGCGTCGAAAGTTGAGATCCAGTCCCACGCGTATCTTTTCACATTCCTTGAAAACATTACGGAAGTAAAAGTTGCCGAAGCCAAACTTCGCCACAATCTGAGGCAGCAGACCCTGCTTGCGGATATTTCAAAGTCCCTTCAAATGACGCAGAACCTTGGCCGCACTGTTAACCAGATCCTTAAACTGCTCGGCGAGCACACCGGCGTAAGCCGCGTATATATATTTGAAGACGATCCGACCGGGGCTTTGTGCAATAATACCTTTGAATGGTGCAACAGAGGAATTGAACCGCAGATTAATAACTTGCAGGGAGTGCCTTATGAAATCATACCATCGTGGAAACCGATGCTTGAGAAGGACGGCAGGATCTTTTCCACCAATATCTACGAACTTCCCGGTGATCTTGTCGAAATACTGGCGCCGCAGGCAATTAAATCAATCCTGATCTATCCGTTATATGTGAAGAAAAAATTCTTCGGGTTCATCGGATTCGACGAGTGTACGGTTAATAAAGTCTGGGAACAGGATGAACTTGAACTTTTAAGGACCATCGCAAATTTCCTTTCGAACACATACGAACGCAACCTGTTCCAGGACCAGCTAGCCGAAAGCGAGGCACAGATCAAAATGGCAATTGAAAACACTCAGACAGGTTTATGGGACTGGAACATTGTTACAGGCGCAGGTTATTACAATGAGACCTGGTGCAGTATGCTTGGATATACCTCCGCGGAAATTGCGCCCCACGTAAGCTCCTGGGAAAAACTCGTACACCCCGATGATATGCCCCGGATACAGCAGGCTCTTCAAAAGCATATGAACGGCGAAACGGAAATTTATGAAAGCACTCACCGCCTGAAAACCAAGTCCGGAAATTGGAAATGGGTGATGGACAGAGGCAGGATTATCGAACGCGATGCGGCAGGCGCTCCGGTACGCGCTATCGGCACTCATACTGATGTTGACAGTCTTAAGAATATCGAGTCTGAATATCGTATCGCTAATGCCGCGAATAATAAATTTTTCTCAGTTATTGCCCGCGAACTCAGGGATCCTGTCGGCGCTTTGTCGAAACTATCGGAACTGGGACAGGGGAGTGGAAAATTGAATGAAAAAACTATTACTCAATTCCTCAATTCAATCAGCGAAATTTCAGGCTCGAAGCTGGCAATGCTCGATAATCTTTTCACCTGGGCCGAATTAAAGAGCGAGCAGATAAGCCTTAATCCGCGGAACACAAATCTTAACCAGATAATAAGTGAAAGCCTGGAATCTTTTAAATCCCGGGCTGCCGAAAAAGATATTACGGTTAACGCTGATCTTACCCACCAGTTTTCCGTTAAAGCAGATGTGAATACGGTCAAAACAGTTTTCAGGAACCTTCTTTCCAACGCGGTTAAATTCACCCATAAGAACGGTTCGGTTAATATTAAGATGTCTAACCTGAAAGAAGAAGTTAAGATCGAAATATCCGATACCGGAGTAAGCATTCCGAAAGATAAAATTGATATCATCTTCTCGCCCGATACCTATTACTCAACTCCCGGAACGGAAAACGAAACGGGAGAAGGGCTTGGGCTGAAGTTATGTAAAGACTTAATCTCTCTGAACGGCGGGAACTATTTTATAATCAGCGAAGCGGGTAAAGGCACCGTTTTCACTTTTACGCTCCCGCAAGCTGACTGACGGAGGCATTCTGAGGGGAATATTTCCCCTGGCCTAATGATGGCGTACTTTATTAAGCACGGCCTGTTAAATTGGCCGTTTTCCGGATTTTATCATTTTAATTTTTTCATTGGAACTGAAAGATTATGAAAACCATTCAACTGATTATTTGCATTTTATTTATGGCATCGGCTTATTCTTATACCCAAAACTTTGAAAAGTATTTCGAGGACGCAGTAATGCGTGTTGATTATCACCATACCGGCAACGCGAAAGAAGAAACGTTCAGCGTGGACCGTATCTACCGGTATAACAAATGGGGCAGAAGTTTTAAGAACCTGACCGATAATTTTAATAACGGTAAATACTATATAAAAGTTTATTCTCTGCCGGATAAAATCCTGCTCTATTCAAAAGGATTCGATTCTTATTTTGGCGAATACCAGACTTCTGACAAGGCATTGGAAGGGATAAAGAAAAGTTATCACGAGACGGCAGTAATTCCGTTTCCGAAGCAGAAGGTCCTTTTCACCATTGAGAAGCGCAACCGTAATTATAAGTTTGATTCTTTGTTTGAGGAAGTCATTGATCCTTCGGAAGTTAATATTATTGCAGAGTCCCTGAATGATCCTTCCGTAGAAGTGATAAAATCTTTTTCCGGCGGGGACCCTTCGGTTAAAGTTGATGTTGTGATCCTCGCGGAAGGATATACAGCGCAGGAGCGTGATAAGTTTGTCCGCGACCTTGATCGCTTCACCGGCTATTTTTTCGAGAATGAACCTTATAAAACACTGAAGCAGAGTTTTAACATATACGGCGTATTCAAGCCATCTGTTGAAACCGGAACTGATGAACCGCCGGCCGGAATATTCCGCAACACTGTACTTAATTCCACTTTTAATTCGCTTGGTTCTGAAAGATATCTGCTCACCGAGGATAATAAAGCAGTCCGCGACCTTGCTGCATACGCCCCTTATGATGCAATCTATATTATGGTTAACCATAAAAAATACGGCGGCGGAGGAATCTATAATTTTTTCTGCACTTTTTCAGCTGACGCGCAGTTTTCAAAATATCTTTTCATTCACGAATTCGGCCACTCGTTTGCAGGGCTTGCGGATGAGTACTATACATCATCGACTGCGTATAACGAGTTCTATCCTCTTGGCGTTGAACCGAATGAACCAAATATTACCGCTTTGCCGGATAAGAACAATCTGAAATGGAAAGAATCGCTTACACCGGGGATAGAACTTCCTACGCCCTGGGAAAAAGAAGAATTCGATAAAATGGATATTGCGTGGCAGAAGGACAGGGCGGAATTAAATACCAAAATCGCGCAGATGAAGCGTGAGAATGCCGATCCCGGATTGATAAAAGCAGCTGAAATTGAGTACGCGAAAAAGGACAGGAAGAATGCTGAGGTAGTCGATCAGTATTTAAAAAGCAGTAAATATGCGGGAATGACCGGGGCATTTGAAGGCGCCGGATATATTTCGAAAGGAATGTTCAGGCCTATGCTGGATTGTATAATGTTCTCAAAAGGTGATAAGCCGTTCTGCAAAGTATGCGGGGCCCACATCGCTAAAGTTATCAGGTTCTATACCGAGTGATTCGTGAAATTTCTCTGATCATTGCCAGCCGGCAGATTTAATTTAGGTTCTTTCACTATTTTTTTTCATCAATACGGAATATTTTATGAAGAAATTGATTACAATTGTTTTGATGGCGCTGCTGTCAGTCATCGCATCTGCGTATCCGCGGTTATCGATATTGGAACGGTATACCAATGCCGGATGCGCACCCTGCGCTTCCCTTAATAATGCCTGGTATACCAATGCGACGCAGAATATGGTAGCTTCAGGACTGATGACACACCTTGTTTATAATGTTGACTGGCCTCAGGCAACAGATCCAATGTTCCTGCTTAACTCGGCGGATAATAATATCCGGCGCGGAGTTTACGCCGTTAATTCTGTTCCCTGGCTGACAGTAAACGGTTCAACAATTTCCGGTACACAGGCCGCACTTGAGGCCGCAGTTAACTCGGGAAATACAATTTTTTCTCCTTTCAGGATTGTAGTAACTCCGGAATTGTTTTCGAACAATGTAGTCAATGTTAATGTGAAGGTTTACCGCGACCCTGCGGATGTAACAGTGTTTAATAAAACCCGCCTCTTCATAGCTTTAACAGAGAAGACAGTGGCCTATGCTTCGCCCCCGGGATCAAACGGCGAATCTGTCTTTTACAGCATCAGCCGTAAAATGCTCCCCGATGGTAAAGGAACAGAATTCCCGGTTCCTGCCGCCGGCGATTCCGTTGAAATGGACTTCGTCTTTGTACCCTCAGCTTCATTTACCGGCTTGGTAAATATGGACAGTCTTCGGATCCTGTCCTTTATTCAGAGTATGGATTCAAAATATATTCATCAGTCTGTTTCGGCGGATATAAAAAGATCCACCCGTATAAATGCAGCAATGCAGGCAACTGTTACTCTCGGCGCTGCGCCGTGCACAGTTAATTTTACAGATTTTTCAACAGGCGCCGCTACGGGAACAATTAACAGCTGGCAATGGGATTTTAACAATGACGGTACAGTAGATGAGACCACACAAAATCCTTCATACGTATATACCGGCGAGGGCGCGTACACAGTAAAACTGACCGTCAGCGACGGGACGAATTCTCATACAAGGATACTTTCGAACTATATTAATGTCATCGAGGCGCATTCGGACATACTTGTTGTTAACGGAATTGAGTATGCTACCTATCCCGCAGAGATGGCGAATTTCTATAATAATTCCGCCGGATTCGGTGAACACGAAGTGGATATCTGGGACCTCTTCGGTGACCAGGGATTTGATTATAAAGGCAATACTCTTGTAAAGAAGGCGAATTATTTTAACAGGTCCGTTCCGATGGATGTACTGAAACTCTACCCGAGAGTTCTGTGGTTCGGAAATAATTACGGCGGCGATTACGTTTTCTGGAATGCACAGCAGGCGCTTGATTACGTTACTTCAGGCGGCAACTTCCTTATCGCAACAAGGCAGGGCGCAGATTTTCTGACGTCCCCGATTATGACATACTGCGGAATCCAGTCGATGACCGGATTAGTTGATATTACTTCAGCGCTGCTGCCGCTGCACGACAGTCTCGCGAGTATGACGCCGCTCGCAAGCAATACCCGGAACCAGATGGTGACGTTGTCGGCAACTTCCGAGGCTGTACCTATTTTTGATGATAATAATTCGACGGCGTATATCGCAGGATTCAGGATAAAAAAGGACAGCGCCGGTACATTTATTTATATTGCCGGAAGGCCGTACAGGTTTGACAACGTTTATTCTGCTTACAACTATAATGCAATTATTAATAACTGGATGACTTATACTCCGGTGGTTGGCGTAAAGGACCAGACGGAAGCGCCGTCGGCTTTTTCGCTCGAACAGAATTATCCGAATCCTTTCAATCCGTCGACAAAGATAAGTTACAGCCTGCCGTCAGCAAGTCAGGTTACTTTAAAGATCTATGATATTCTGGGTAATGAATTGGCAGTTCCGGTAAACGGGTCAAAACCGGCAGGAGTACACTCCGTTTCTTTTGACGCCGGCCGCCTTTGCAGCGGAGTATACATTTACAGGTTAAGCGCGTATCCGGTCTCAGGAGGATCCGGTTCTGTTACCCTGACGCGGAAAATGATACTGACAAAATAGTCCGGATTGCTAAATAATTATCAATTAACTTTGAAAGCCCCCTGAGCGGGGCTTTCTTAATATATTTGTATACAGTAAAGGCTGTTCAACGGTTTTAATAAATTAATTTTGTCGATTTATTTTCAAAGAAATCTAATATTTTATTAAATTTTAACTGCTGCATTTTTCATTTCTTTTTTTTGGCCCTTTATTGATCAGGGCCGGGGGCGTTTATTATTTTTTATATTTAATCCGTATATCCGACTGGACCTTAACTTCTGATGTTAGAAAATCTAAAGAATCTCTTCCTGGGAAAGAATCCGTTCATTCCTATTGAAAAGCGAATGTTCATTCTCCTGTTAATAATGGCGATTCTGCTTGGGATTATCGGAAGCACCATTAACATAATACTGGATTTGCCCGCCATTCTGATCATCGCCGGATTCTCCATCCCCCTGATGATGCTCGTGATTGCCTACCGGGTACTGATTCAAAAAATTGAACGGAATTACTCATCTTTAATATTTTGGGTTTTCATCGCCTTTTTTCCGTTGCAGTATACGCTTAACGGCGGACGGAATTCCAATAATTTAACTTTACTTTATGTGGCAATTACGCTTTTATTTTTTATACTTTCCGGTAAATACGGCAAGTGGTTTTTTGCCGTGCTTGTTACAGAGTACGTGACGCTTAGTATTATCGAATTTATGTATCCTCAGATAATAAGCGGATATGCAAGCGAAACCCAAAGGTTTATTGATGTCCTAAGCGGGAACCTGCTGTATCTTTTTATTCTTTTTGTCGCTCTTTTTATCATAAAGAATGTTTATAATTTTCAGATTCAGCGCGGTATCGTTCAGAATGATCACCTTAAGAATCTGAATAAACAGCTTGCCGAAAATGCCCTGATGATCAGGGAAATCAACAGGCAGCTCGAGGAGCGGCGGCAGCAGGTTTCACAAGTACTCGACAGCGTTCCGGCCGTTGTGCTGATAATACAAAACGAAAACATTGATAAGGTGAATGAACACGCCGCCGAAATTCTCGGTATTGGCCCTGAAAAATTGACAGGGCAGGGGATTTACAATTATATGTCAGAAGATTCGGCCTTAATCTTCCGGGAGAACATCCGGAAAGGGAGTAACGGAGAAGAAGTACCGCCTTACGAAATTAATTTGAAATTGCCTCCAAAAGCATTTCTGGTCCATACAACGCCCGTTGCCCTTGCGGTAAACTATCCGGTTTTGATAGTGGTTCTTACGAATATAACAGAACTGAAAGAAAAAGAAAAAGCCCTGAAATCCTACTCAGACAGGATTGAGAGGGACAATACTGCCAAAGCCAGGTTTATTTCGATACTTTCGCACGATCTGCGGAGCCCATTCCAGGGACTGCTGGGCCTGAGCGAGATGCTGGCCGAAGAGAGCGGTTTAATGGAGAAGGAGAAATTAAAGCAAGTCAGCGGGTCGCTGCATAACGCGATTCAAACCCAGTATACGCTTCTTAATGACATTCTGACCTGGACAGAATTCCAGAGCGATAAAGCGAAGATGGATGTTATAGAAATTGAGTTTTACGAACTGGTAAATTCAGTGATCAGAATTTTTGATTCTGCGGTTAAAATTAAATCGCTAAAGATACTGAACCTTGTCCCTGAAAATCTTATAGTAAAAGGGGATGTGAAAATGCTCAGCCTTGTTTTACGTAATCTTCTGAGTAACGCTATAAAGTTCAGCAACAATGATGAAGGGATTATAATCGAATACACTGCTTCTCCTCTGAAGCACGTATTTGATATTATTGATAAAGGAGTTGGGATGAGTCCCGCCCTGCTTGAGAAAATTCGGGCGGGCCAATGGGGATTATCGCAGAAGGGCACGGGAGGAGAGAAGGGTTCCGGTATCGGCTTGAGCCTGGTGAGAGAAATATTAAGCAAACACGGCGGCGCTCTTGAGATTGAGAGCGGGCCGGATCAAGGCACAACTGCACGGTTTTCTCTGTCACGTCAGAGTATTTTATTATAGCCTGAATAAAATTAAAAAACCGCCCCTCCGGACTGCGAAGTTATTTTATAGTTAAAGAACTCCGGTCCAACAGCCGGAGTTCTTTAGATATGTAAACGCAATTCTATTTTATCATCATCAGTTTTTTAACTGCAACAGAAGTCCCAACAGATAACCTGTACAAATAAACTCCGGAGTTCAATTTGCCTGCATTGAATTCTGCCTTATAATCTCCCGGGACCTGGTATGCGTCAACCAGCCTCCCGGTCTCGTTCCCGGTCAGATCATAGACAATTAAACTGACACGCACAGGGTTGCTTCCGGGATTTTGCGGTACGGTATAATTTATAAGTGTAGTGGAATTGAAGGGATTCGGATAGTTTTGCTGCAGACTGAATTGATAACTGTTCTGCCCGATGATATCTGCCCTGGTCGGCAAGGCAGCTTTAACAATTTTCCCGGATGATCCGACAAGCCATCCGACCGACTGCGAACAGAAACACAGCCCATACCACGTCCAGCTCGCATAACCGAAAGTAGGTGTGTTTTCTTTTGTCCAGTTAAGCCCTTTATCCACAGATGTGTATACGCCGCCTGTGCAGATCATAAATATTTTATCGGAACAGTTGCAGGTAAAATATTCGTAGCTATAGTAAGATGTAAGCGCGATAAATGTCCAGGAGGTGCCACCGTCGGAAGTTTTATAAACCCCGCCGGTTGTAGCCATAAGTCCGTTGTTCGCGTCTGAAAACCAGACGTGCTTAAGGTGGGCGCTGCCGAGTTTTGGCATAGAGGTCCAGGTTGTGCCGCCGTTGGTGGTCTTAAGATTGTTCCCGCTGGCTGCGCTGATGTACCCGGTATTTTCATCTACAAAGAAAATTGAATAGACGCCTCCGCCCCAGGGATGTGTCTGTTCGACCCACGTGGCGCCGGCATCCGTTGTTTTCATAACAAAACCAGAGTTACACAGAATCCACCCGGTAGTAGAATTGAGGAAAAACATATCTTCCACGTCGTGATAGGCTAAGTTTTTTTCGCTCCACGTTACCCCGCCATCGACAGTCTTGTATACTTTATATCCCCCGATGCAAAACCCAGTGTTAACATCAAAAAATTTGATGTCTTTATTGCCGTATGAATTTGCAGACTGAAGCCAGGTCGTGCCTCCGTCAGTCGTCCTGAGAACTTTTGCGGAAGCTCCGACGACCCAGGCGTGGTTCTCATCAACAGAGGTGACGGCGTAAAGGTGGGAAGTAGTACCGCTGGTCTGTTCTATCCATTGAGGATAGGTCAACGGGGAAAGGGCAACAAGGCCAGAGAGTACCAGGAGTATGAACTTTTTCATAATGGACCTCTCTATACAATAATAAAAAGAAAAAAATAGTCATATAAAAAGAGAATCGAAAACAAATAAAAGTCAAGTCAAAAAGGAATCTCTTTCTGTGTGTATTAAATATAAGACACTCCTCCGGCCCGGTCACGGGCGCCGGACAGAATTCCAATCGCGTTATTTAAAACAAAAAAACTCCGGCATTCCTGCCGGAGTTTTTCGTAAAGAAGAAAAATTATTACTTGATTAGTGTAAGCTTCTTTGTTGCGGTGAAGCCGGGTGTTGAGAGTGTATAGTAATAAACACCGCTTGAAAGATCAGCTGCATTGAAGGAAACGTTGTGCTTGCCTGCAGGCATTTCGCTGTTTACGAGCGAGGCTGCTTCGTTTCCGAGCATATCATAAACTTTTAATGTAACCATTCCGCTTACAGGTATCTGATAGCTGATTACGGTTGAAGGGTTGAACGGATTCGGGTAATTCTGTCCGAGTTCGAACTGTACAGGAGCTGTTACGTCAACTTCAACTGCTTTTGAATATGTAAAGCTTCCGTCAAGATCGATCTGTTTCAGCCTGTATGTATATTTACCTTCCGAAAGCTTAGTATCTGTATATGTATAACTTCTGCTTTCAATGGTTGTTCCCGCGCCGTTGATAAACGCGCATGAAGCAAATTCGCCGTCTGCTGATTTTCTTTCAACTTCGAAACCGCGGTTGTTCTTTTCTGTGGCTGTTGTCCAGGTAAGATTTACATTGTTTCCTGAAGCGCTTGCGTTAAAGGAAGTCAGTTCGACAGGAAGGAAAGTCTCCCATTGTCTGGAGATCATAATACCGTCAACGACACCGTAAGGAGTGTTGGTTCCCTGGCGGATTGCAACGGTTCCGATACTTGCAACTCCGTCGGCAACACCATCACCGACATTCGCTATCGTAACAGCAGGAGTTCCCGGCTCGCCAACAGGCAGTCCAGAATCGTAAACATAAAGAGATACAACGTCGTCAGTTGTTGTGGCTATGTTGAATGTATATTTAAGTACTACGAGATAAGTCTGTCCGAGGTTTAACACTGTAGCGTCATCAACAATAGGAGTACCGGTTTTGCTAAGGCTCATACTGAAACCGGCTCCATTAGCTTTAACGTATACTCTGCCGCGGAAAGTTGTTCCCATCGTATATGGGCCGAGGTGGAAAAAGTAATCAGAAGTCGCGCGTGCGGTATCTATGCGCATTAAAAAGCTGGCATAGATATTACTTTGTATAGAAACAGAATCAGAAAATTTTCTGCTGACGTCACCGTCTGTAACACCGCTGCCGCCTTTTGTAAACTGAACGCTGCCGCCTACGTTTGAACCGTAGTAACCGGCGTAGGTTAAGCTTGTTGCCTGGTAAACCGGGCCGACTGCGCCGCTGTGTCTTACCCAGTTGGTAGTTACTGCGGTAATATCCGGATTTCCGGTAGCGCCGTAATCAAAATTTTCAGTGAGAAACTGCGGGAAAGCTGAAGTTCCTGCCAGTATCAAAAAGAGAAATAAAAGAATATGTTTTTTCATTGGGGTCCTTAATAAAGTTTAAATGCTGAGCTAAATATAATAAGTCCGGAGAAAACCTCGATGTTAAATTTCGGTAAAATTTATACCGGAAATTTTGGAGGGGAAAAAACTGCCTTTTAATTTTATGGTCAGGTCAGCTTGCCGGGAGGGCCATTTTACGGAAAGTTTAAAATAAAAACTCCGGCGCGGGGCCGGAGTTTGAAATGCAAAATTAGGTTTAGATTACTTAAGTAATGTCAGTTTCTTCGTTGCTGTGAATCCAGGGGCAGAGATTGTATAGAAATAGATGCCTGAGGATAAACCGGCAGCGTTGAACTGAACAGTGTATTTTCCTGAAACCTGGTTCTGATTTACGAGGTCAGCAACCTGGTTTCCGGTATAGTCATAAACTTTGAGGGAAACGTGTCCGTCAAATTTAATCTGATAGTTGATTGTTGTTGAAGGGTTGAACGGATTCGGATAGTTCTGTCCAAGTTCGAAATTATCCGGAGTTGTTACGTCAACTTCAACTTCATCTGAATAAGCTGCGTGACCGTCAAAATCGATCTGTTTCAGCCTGTAGGTATATTTACCTGCAACAACTTCTTTATCAGTGAAAGTATAATTCTTAGCGTCGAGTGATGTTCCTGCACCCTCGATGAATCCGCGGAGAATAAATTCGCCGTCAGCTGATTTTCTTTCAACTTCGAAACCGCGGTTGTTCTTTTCAGAAGCGGTTGTCCAGTTCAAAGTAACTTCGTTCTGTGAAACTGAAGTGCTGAAAGCTGTGAATTCAACCGGCAGTGGTGATCCGCCCCATTTCCAGATGATACCGGCATTACCGGCGGCAAAAGGAACTGCGCCATATTCTGTGACAGAATAGAGTGCATTAGTAGTGGCGAGAGGAGTGATCGGAGTCCAGGTTAAACCGCCATTATCTGAAAGATATGAGGTTCCGGCGCTTCCAACCGCAACATAACGGTTGGTTCCTTTTAAATTAACTATGTGTCTGAAAGCAGCGCCTGTAACTGTTGTTGTCGGGGTCCAGGTTGTTCCGCCGTCTGTTGTTCTGGTTACGTTACCGGCGAGAGTAACTATCACGCCGTTGTTAGCATCATTCATTGCAATGTAAGCAGAACCCGAAGCAGCAGTTCCGTTTGCGAATGATCCGCTCTTTGTCCAGGTCAAACCTTTATTAGTTGATTTCCATACTGAATTGTTGGTTCCTGCAACTGAAGAATATCCGATGAACCAAACATTATTTCCAACGGCAGACATACCGATTGCAGCACCGTATTCACCGTTAACACTATCGCAGGGAGGTACGTTGTTACGCTGAACTCTTGCCCAGGTGTTACCGGCATCTGATGTAGTATAGATTTCCCACCAGGCTGATGGCCAAGGATCAGGATCGCCCCAGTAAACGCCGTTATTGGCATCGAACATAATAAGTCCGTCACCGAAACCGGCCGGGTTATTGAATTTTGAAACCCAGGTAGTGCCGCCATCGGTAGTCTTCCAGATAGAAACATCTGCTGATCCGCCGACTGTTCCGGTAACCCAGGCAGTTGTAGCATCAAAAGCCTGTACCATATAGTTCGTGGCAGTAGCGAGAGTAACAGATTTGGTCCAGGTTGTTCCACCATTTGTGGTCTTTAAAACTTCACCGGCGTTACCGCAGGCCCAAAGAATCTGGGAATTCACTGCGTGAATGTAACGTTGGCGGTTTGTTGTGCCGCTGGTCTGAGCGACCCATTGAGCGAACATTGAAGTCGAGAAAAGAACAAAGAAGAGCGAGAAACTGAGTACACGTAAGCGATTTGACATATAAATGCTCCGATAGAAAGTGAAAAGATAATTAATTAAGTTCTTGTCGCTATAAATTAACTTATTTCATTACTCAAAGCAATATATTTTTATAATAATTTTATGGCGGCAACAATTGGGTTCAAGTGATTATTCGGTGGCATTTTAGAATATGGAATTAAAAATTAACAGTATCAGTTACAGTGTCAGTAACAGTGTCAGTGTCAGTATCAGTTTTTGGTTCAAGTGATTATCCGGTGGCATTTTAGAATATGCCGTTCAGATGGAACTTGGGATATGTAGTATGGTATCGAACAATACGTGAAACATGAAAGTAAGTGAACTGAATCTTTACCCAATATTCTTTAGGAGGGGAGAATTATCTCTTAACTTTCTTTTCTATAGATGTAGGAACGACATAATACTTTTGCCACCGTTTTTTCAGTTGAACCAACAATTGATTGGACAGGCAGTTTATAACGCCTTGGCAATACAGGGAGCTTTTGGGGTGAATTTATTGTTTATTGTATAAAGAGAGAAACTTTAATTATTTACTCATTCCGAGGAACATACCCCCGAAATACGGGATTAGCCAGATGAGCCATACGATAATACTGAACCGGTGAAAACTTGTTCTCATTCTCTCATCCTTTTTAATTACAACCCTGGCAGCCCATACAGCGTGGAAGAGCATAAGCCACAATGCTATCTGTCCGGTAAGAGTATGAGGTTCGGTGATATCGAAACGCCCATCCGCGAGCAGGTGCATAGCATAGGTCCCCGAAACATCAAAAATAAATCCGGTGAAGAAAGCGACAGTGTGCCACGGTTTAAGGTACCTCGCAATTCTCTCTGCCCAAACTCCGAGAGAGTAAAAAAGCAACGCGAGGGTTATTAAGACACTTGAATAAATAATCATTGGATTCATAGGCAAATATAATTAAATCAGTAAAATCATTAACTCTTTTGGAATCTGAGCTCCTCAGCAAAACCGGGAAAAAACACGGTGGTATATTCAATCTCTCTATTGCGTATATTATAAGAAATTCATTTTACTATTTTCTGAAATTGAAAAAGTGACTGAAATCATCCCGCGCTGGGAATGGCGCACGTTTACAAACGATCTCGGCATTGCCGAAGCAAATATCAGGATGCATCCTGAGAGCAGGTCCCGTGAAAGCGATGAAGTTTACATTCTGTCGGAAGTAAGCCCGGATAACACGAAAATACGTAACGATATGATGGACGTCAAAACTCTCCGGCAGGTAAATGAGGACCGCCTGGAACAATGGTTCCCCTCGATGAAAACCGCTTTTCCGCTCTCCGTGGAAGATATCATTAAAGTTTTTGAGTGCTTCAGGGTTGCTGTTCCCCATCTTGACCGTGATGAATACAGCAGTACTCAGTTCCTCGATGAGATCCTGCCGCAATCTAAATTATTAAAAGCAGTAACAGTTCATAAATCGCGCACAGGTTTTTCGATCAATGACTGTTCAGTTGAGATAGCCGAGATCAGGACGGAGGGGAAGGTTATCAAAACCGCAGCTGTTGAAATGGAAGAGCCTGAACAGGTAATCGAAACAGTCCGGGAACTTAAACTGGATGTTTTCCCGAACATAAATTATTTACGCGGACTGCAAAAACTTTACTGAATAAAAAAGGACCCTTTTATGGCGCAGGAGATCGAGAGAAAATTTTTAGTTAAAGGTGAATTCAAACATCTCGTAAATAAGTCTGTAAGGATCGTGCAGGGATACCTCTGTTCGGTACCGGAGAGGACCGTCCGCGTACGGATCAAAGGAGATAAAGGCTATATCACAGTCAAAGCCCTTGGGAACAGCAGCGGAATTTCCAGATATGAATGGGAGAAAGAAATTCCGGTTGGAGATGCTGAAGAACTGCTCAAAATTTGTGAACCTGGTGTAATCGACAAAGTGAGGCACCTTATAAAATCAGGCGAACATATTTACGAAGTCGATTTATTCAACGGAGAAAATGAAGGGCTGACACTGGCTGAGATCGAACTTTCCGCCGAGGATGAACATTTCGAAAAACCGGAATGGCTCGGTGAGGAAGTTACCGGAGATCTCAGGTATTACAATGCAATGCTGGTGAAGAAGCCTTACGGCAAGTGGTGAAGTTAACCGGCGGTCAGTTCCTTGTCTTCTCGAGTTTGCTGTTCAATGTCGTGCGGGGGATTCCAAGAAGTTTTGCCGCCTGACTTATATTTTCGTTGCTCTTCTTAAGCGCCCATTCTATTATTTCTTTTTCTCTTTCCTGAATATACTCTTCAAAAGGAGGGTAGGAATCCGGAGTTTTACCGGATAGATTAAATGCTAACCTCGTTTCGGGAAAATCAAGCATCGAAAGATCGATTGAACCAAGGAATGAGAGTGCGATGATCCGCTGCACAATATTCTCAAGCTCCCTTACGTTGCCGGGCCAGTTATAGTTGAGCATCCGGGCATAAATCTCTTCAGTCACAAGTTTGAGTTTTGGTTCACCTCCGTACTTCCTGAAAAAATATTCCACTAGTACGGGAATATCCTCTTTCCTCTCGCGGAGCGGCGGGATTTTAAGCGGAATAATATTCAGCCTGTAATAAAGATCTTCACGGAACTCTTTCGATTCAACTTTCTTCTTCAGGTCAACTTTTGTAGCAGCGATGATCCGTACATCGATCCCAATATTTTCAGTGCCGCCGACTCTTGTCAGTTCTCTTTCCTGGATCACGCGGAGGAGTTTCACCTGCATTATCATCGGAATATCATCAATGTCATCTAGGAATAAGGTACCCTGATTCGCACGCTCAAAATAACCAGTGTGCCTTTTCAGCGCGCCGGTGAACGAACCCTTTTCGTGCCCGAACAATTCGCTTTCCAAGAGTGTTTCGGGAATACTGGAGCAACTAACTACAACGAAATTTTCATTTTTACGCGGTCCTGCCTGATGCAGCGCCCGGGCAACCAGTTCTTTACCGGTGCCGCTTTCACCTTCGATAAGTACCGTGGTATCGTTTTGTGCGATCTGCCTGATCATATCTGTTAGTTTTTTCATTCCTGCGGAGTTCCCGATGATCATCCGGTTTTCAAGAAGGTCAATCCTTTTCTTTAATTCGATATTCTCTTCGAGGACAACCTGGAACTGTGTTATCTTCCGCAAGATGGAAATCAATTCTTCCGGGGAGAAAGGTTTAGTCAGATAATCATAAGCCCCGATCTTTAGCGCTTTAACAGCAGTTTCGACCGTTGCAAAAGCAGTAATAAGAATTACTTTGCAATCCGGTTTAAGAGTCATTACAGTTTCCAGAATTTCCATTCCGGAGAGTTTTGGGAGCCTTAGATCTGTGATTACAATTTCGGGCATCTCATTCCTGAATATTGCCAGGCCCTCTTCACCGTTTTCGGCAGCATACACGTCAAAACCTTCACTCTTTAAAGTGTTCGAGAGAGAGATGCGTGTTATTTTTTCGTCTTCAATAATTAAAAGTTTCATTTCAGTTTTCAACCGGCAGATAAACCTTAAATGTTGTTCCCTTTCCGGGGGCGCTCTCGACTTCAATCTTGCCGTTGTGCGATTCGATGATGCCAAGACAAACAGATAGCCCGAGCCCGGTACCTATGCCAATTTCTTTAGTTGTAAAAAACGGATCAAAAATTTTCTTCAGAGTTTCGGGATCAATGCCTGAACCGTTATCACTGACTTCAATGAGAATTCTGCCGCCTGTAACTCCGGAAGTTGAAATTGTAATTGTGCCTTCTTTTTCAATAGCATCAAAGCTGTTCAGCAGAAGGTTCATTATTACTTCCTGGAAAAGATGGTAATCTATTTTGACGGGCGGTAAGTCTTTCCCATAATTCAGCTTGATTTGAAGTTTATTGTCCTTCAGGCGGTAATCAAAAAGCGTAACAACCTTATCAATTGATTCATTCACGTTTATCGTTGTTTCCGATTTTGACTGCTGGCGGGCGAAACCGAGAAGTTTTTTTACGACTGTCTCGATATTTTCGATTCCTTCATTGATAAGTTCAGAGTACTCTTTTGTCTGGACCACATTTCCCGGATCTTTTTTAATCGCGTAAAGACAGGACTTGATTCCGTTCAGAGGGTTGTTAACCTGGTGCGCCACACCTGAGGCAAGCCTCCCGATGGAAGCCAATTTTTCAGCCTGATAAACCTGTTTTTGTGCTTTCTCAAGATCAGCTTTTGAATTCTCCAGCCTTCTCTTCAGCAATCCGAAATTATGATAAAGAAAACCTATCTCATCGTTTTGTACTGGAAGTGAAATGTCCCTGTCAGAAAAGAGATCGATCTTATCCATTTCAACTACAAGTTTCTCGAGGGAGTACGTAAGGTGGTTCACGGAGTAATAAAGTATCAGAAGGACAACCGAAGTAAGTATAATTGTAGATAATAACAAAATCAAAAAGAGGCTGCTTATTTCGTCCCGTATAGGCTGCGCATCGAAACCAATTTTAATAGAACCCCAGTTCTTGCCTGAGAGCAGCATCGGCAGTGTACACTGAATTGTCCAGCCGGATTCGGGGTGGTTAAAAATACTCACAACCCCGGCCTGTTCTTTCCCTTCATCAAATTTATCATCGTGCGGAGTGTTAATTCCGGTTCCGCTGACCGAGTGCGATGCGATCGGAATAGCGTTCTGGTCGTAAACGGTGACGTATTTTACATTTTCGAGATGGTTAATAAAATCATTGATATATGTCTCAAGAATTTTCTCTTTCTGAAAAACGCTGTTCTGTTCAAAGATTAGCGCGTCAACGATAGTGACGGTAAAAGTGCGGCTTACCGCGTATGCATTCTCCGTCTCCTTGCTGATGATAATATCGCGCCACTGAAGAAGTATAACAACAGAAATCAGAAGCATTAACGTAACAAGTACTGAACCTGTTGAAAACAGAATGCGTGTTTTTAGGCTTGACTTCAGTATAAACATAACTGCCTCACTTACCTATCTGGCGCAGAATGTTGTAGTCGCTGTCCGAGGCTTCAACAAAACCGTAGATAAATTCGCTGTCCCATTCTTTCGTAATTATCTGATATGCTGGATTTCTGCCGTTAACATCCATAAGTGACTTTTTAATGGCACTCACTATGCTGGCATCGAAATTTGGGGCCACTACTATCGGGGATGTCGGGATGGGGTCCGAATATAAAATAACTCTTATGGAATCCCTGTTCGGAAGATTTTTTACCAGAAACTCCCTTGTTACACCGGCATCGTAGTAACTGTTGTAGACCTGATATATAACGCTCTGGTGATGAGGGAAATTATCTGCGGAAGCAAGATCGGAGTAGTTAATGCCGTATTTCGGGAACTCGTGCCTGATAAGCCAGTTTGCCGAGAATGATTCTTTGGAAGGAAGCGCCAGCCTCCGGCCTTTAAGATCTTTGAGGTTATATAAGTTAGATGAACGTTTTGTAAATAGTACGGTCCTGGAGTAGGGTTCGAAATTTTCGTTCAGCGGCTTTAAAATCGGGAGTACGCCGTACTGTTTATGAGCGTCAAGATATACGTAGGATCCAAGAAATGCGGCGGCGGTTTCACCGTTTATCAGCATCCGGACTGCCTCACTGTAATCTGTACTTAGTTTCAGTTCAAAACGGTAACCGGTTTTTGAAGTCATATAATTCAAAAGAGGCTGGTAACCCCTGTAGATTATATTCGGCGGGTAACGGGATATAACGCCGATATAGACGAGCGGCTTTTTCAGATCAGCTTCGCTCGGCGGGACAGCGGCATTGCTGACTTTATACTCCCCCGAAATATTGAGCGAATATTTGTAAAACAAAACAGTGAAGACAGATGCTGTTACAAACATCAGAATCAGCACTGTTACCAGTTTTTTTGTGATCATTTTAAGTCTGGAAAAATCAATTTTATTCAAATACATTGAAAATTCCATACCAAGATATTTTCATAGCTAATTGTCAATTTTTCGACGTTTGGTAACGATAAATTCAGGAAGTGACGATGAAAAGTCGTCAAGTGACTAAATTTCGTCATTTTACATATCTACAATATGACTTTTTCTGAAGAAAAGCAATAATTAACGGGCGAATATGGGCTTTTTTCCCGTGATATAGTGGTACGATAATTGAATTAAAATTGTGATTAAAAACTAACAAATTATATATAAGGAAGTTCACTATGGCCGAGATAATACCACGTTGGGAATGGCGCACATTTACAAATGATCTGGGTAAAGCTGAGGAAAACATCCGGAAGCACCCCGAAGGAAAAACCCGCGAAAGTTCTGAAGTCTATATTTTATCTGAAGTCAGTATGGATAATACTAAAGTCCGTGACGATTTAATGGATATTAAAACTCTTCAGCAGGTAAACGAAGACCATTTGGAATTGTGGCTCCCCATAATGAAGGGCTCGTTTCCGCTTCCCGTGGCAGAGATCGAGAAGGTCTTTAAGTGTTTCAGAGTGTCCCTGCCAAAGTTCGAACGAACCGAATACACCTTCCGCCAGTATATCGATGAAGTGATTAAACCATCCAAATTATTAAGAGCCGTAGACGTTCATAAAAAAAGAACCGGTTTCACAATTAATAATTGTATCGTAGAGATAGCAGAAGTCACGGTCGACGGAAAAGTGATCAAAACAGCGGCGGTTGAGATGGAAGATCCCGCATTAGTGATAAAGACCGTCAGGGAATTAGAATTAGATACTTTCCCGAATGTTAATTACCTCCGCGGCCTGAAAAATATGGTAGGAATGAAGTAAGGATATAATTATGGCAAATGAAATAGAACGTAAATTTTTAGTAAAAGGTGAATTTAAGAATCTCGTCAGCAAGTCGACCCGCATTGTTCAGGGTTATCTGTCATCGGTTCCCGAAAGAACGGTCAGAGTGCGCATAAAAGGCGATAAGGGGTTTATCACCATCAAAGGTATCGGTAATGCTTCGGGAGCCTCAAGGTATGAGTGGGAAAAAGAAATTCCGTCTTCAGAAGTTGAAGAACTGCTCAAGATATGCGAACCGGGTGTTATCGATAAGACGCGTCACCTGGTAATCAGCGGGAACCATACTTTCGAAGTTGATGAGTTCTACGGAGAGAACGAAGGCTTAACACTTGCAGAAATCGAACTTAGCTCTGAAACTGATTCATTTAATAAGCCTGAATGGCTTGGTGAAGAAGTTACAGGGGACACTAAGTACTACAACTCGATGCTGATGAAGAACCCGTTCAAAAACTGGGGAAAGAATAGTTAAAAGGTTAGAGTTAAGAGTGAAGAGTTGCCGGAGAAGCTGCGGGGACAATATGGCTGCATCAAAGGCGGCTCTTATAACTCTTAATGATTATTTCAGAGAAGCTATCAATCAGAATATTATTATATGACGCATTTTGATCCGCTCGATATGCACAATTACCGTATCGAGAAACTTCCTAAAAGAGAAAAGACAAAGGTCCAGAAAATACTCGCGGTTATCGGCCCTGTGCTTGCGGCCGCTGCATTTATTTTACTCAGCTACGTCTTTAAGTTTCAGTTTTTACAATCCATTAATCCCGCAGATCTTGTGTCGGATGCAGCGAAGGACGCTTTTGATAAAATAGGCGCCGAAGCCTTCAGCAGAAATAATCATATTATGCTTGGGATATTCACGGCATCCATTATACTGTGGATGACGGAAGCGATTCCTAACTACCTTACGTCGCTGATACTAATAATAAGCCTGGTGCTTACAGGAGTTCTTCCGGAAAAGAACGCTTACGCGCAGCTCGGGCATACGGTTATGTGGCTTAATATAATGTCCTTTGTGCTTGCAAGTATGCTCGTTGCAACAGGGCTGGCAAAACGTTTCGCTTTATGGTTGATAGTAAAATTCGGAAAAAACGCTAGTACCATTTTTATAAGCTTCCTCATTATAAATGTAATTCTGTCAGTATTTATTTCTGCCACGACTGCAAAGGCAGCAATATTGCTTCCTATTTTTATGGTTATCGCGGCCATTTACGGAGCTACCGGCGGTGAGAACAAAAACAAATTCGGAAGAAGCATCGTGCTTCAGAATTTGCTTCACATAAATATCGGAGCGAGCGGGTTCCTGACAGGCTCGGGCGCGAATTTACTTGCCGCGGCACTGATCGGCGGCGCTATCGGCGGAAAGATATTTTTCTCTGACTGGATGATGGCGATGTTCCCCGTGATGCTTTGCCTGATGTTCCTGGGCTACATCCTGGCGCTCAAAGTGTTTTTCCCGCTCTCGCCGGAAGAAAGCGTGCCGCAGATTGAAGGCGGAATGCAGCGCCTGAAAGATGAATATATAAAACTCGGCAAGATGAGCCTGATTGAAATAAGAGCGGCAATTATTTTTATTGCTATTCTGACTTTGTGGACAACGGATAAAATGCACGGTATCAGCCCGACCGCGGTTGCTTTTCTCGGAGCGATTATTGCACTGCTGCCGCGCATCGGAATTGTTAAATGGAACGATGTTGATATCCCCTGGCACCTGATGCTGTTTTCAGCAGGCGCGTATGCGCTGGGCGCGGGGCTGGACGCAACGGATCTTCCTTTACTTTCGATTAAGTCTCTTTTTGACGCGCTTGGCATCGGCAGCGAAACACATTTCTCAGTGCTTTATCTTATCCTTACCGGAGTAATGATCTTCAGCGCCGTCTTCTTCCAGTCAAAAACTATGCGCGTGATGATCTTTATTCCAATTGCGATCGGGGTTGCAAACCGTTTTGGGTTCAGTATAATAAGCCTTGCTCTCCCTGTTGCGTTTATGACAGAACACGTTTATGTATTGCCCTTTAACAGCAAACCTGCCGCTTTACTGTATGAAACCGGCCATTATACAATGTCTGATACATTTAAGTTTGGTTTCACAATTATGGTTGCTGCCTGGCTGCTAAATATAGTCGCCGGAGAAACCTGGTTCAGATTTTTAGGGATTACGCCAAACGGCGTATTCGGTTTATTCTAACATTTATTAGGTTGAATTAAAAGGATGTTTCTAAAAAAGACAAAGAAACTTGAGGCCCAGATTGATGAATATCTTGATCTTGTCATCAAAGGCGGACTGGTATTCAAGCTCGGAATAAAATGCTATTTTGACGCCCAGCCTGATGACTTTGAAGGCCACTTAAAAGACCTCCGCAAAATAGAAGAGCGCGCGGATGACCTGAGGCGGAACATTGAGATAAAACTCTACACGCGCACTTTAATTCCTGAGGCAAGGGGCGATGTGCTCGGTTTGCTCGAAAGCTGCGATAAAGCCCTTAATATAACCGCGGATACACTCCTGGAATTTTCAGTGGAAATCCCGAATCTGTTCCCTGAACTAAAATCTGATTTCCTTGAGATTGCTGAGAGTTCAATCTCCTGCCTCGAAAACACTGTAAGCGGTATCCGCTCCTATTTCAAAAATATCGATGCTGTAAGAGACTATATTATTAAAGTGCAGTTTTATAAAAAGGAGACCAATAAGATTGCGGAAAAGATAAAGCGGACAATTTTCAGGTCCGAGCACGAACTTAGCAATAAGATACACGCGCGATATTTCGCATTTCATATTGAGAGGATCGCGGAACAGTCGGAAGATGTTTGCGATAAACTTTCTATCGCTATAATTAAAAGGTTCGAATAGAGTTGGATATCTCAGTCTGGTTTTACATATCCAGCGGATTATTTCTTGGCTGGTCGCTAGGCGCCAACCACGCCGTGAATGTTTTCGGAACCGCGGTGGTTTCAAAGATGGTGAGATTTCGGACGGCGGCCATAATAGCGGGCGTCTTTGTTATACTTGGTTCAGTGGTCAGCGGAGGAGGAACGACAAAAACAATTACAGATCTCGGCGCAATCAACGCTATCGCGGGCAGCTTTTCTGTTGCGCTTGCCGTCGGTATATCTGTAACGCTTATGACGAAGGCCCAGTTGCCCGTTTCGACATCGCAGGCAGTGATCGGGGGAATTATCGGATGGAATTTATTTACAGGCTCACCAACAGACTACAGTTCACTCAACAAGATTTTATTCAGCTGGATTGCAAGCCCTATTATTGCCGCGATTTTCGCTTTTCTCATCTTTAAGCTTATCAAGCATACTGTTCTGAAATGGAGGATTCACCTCCTTGAACTGGATAACTACACGAGGGTCGGATTAATAGTTGTCGGAGCGCTGGCGTCCTACTCTCTCGGAGCCAATAATATTGCCAACGTAATGGGTATGTTCAGTTCAGCGCCTCTTTTCAGCGATCTTAGTATTTCGGGCTTCCTGAAAATCACCGGCGTGGAGCAGTTGTTCTTCCTTGGCGGACTGGCGATTGCAATCGGTATTTTTACTTACGGCGACCGCGTGATGGAAACCGTAGGCACTGACCTTTACAAGATTTCGCCGATAACCGGATTTGTCGTAGTCCTTTCAGAGTTTATTGTGCTTACTCTGTTTACATCCCAGACCCTGGAAGCGTTCCTCCTGAGGAATAATCTGCCGTCTTTTCCACTTGTTCCGCTCTCTACCACACAGGCGTTCATCGGCGCGATAATCGGTGTTGGTATGGCGAAAGACCCTCTGTCTATTGATTTCAGGGTGTTAGGGAAAATAGCAATCGGCTGGGTGATTGCCCCTTTAAGTGCAGCGCTGATCACTTTTATTTCGCTATTCTTTATTCAGAATGTATTTGAACAGAAAGTAGTATACCCGGTGCCGTACGAAATAACCTCTACGGTCATCACGGAGATGAAGAGCGAAGGAATAGATACGTCCGGATTAGCGGATATTACAGGGAAGAGGTTTTTTAATAAAAAGAACTTCAGGGATGAATTATACGCAAGGAATAAATACACGAACAAAGAAATGTTTACCATTTTTAATCTTGCCCTTGTCGACAGTTTTAAAGTTGATACTGTACTGTTCAGGAGTTATCCGGAACTTTACCGTTACACCAGTGATCAGAAAGCTGCAATTATGACCAGGCAAGGAGAAGCGTTCAGCCATAAGATTGATTTTCATAAAGCAGTTCTCTCTGATTCCGCCTGGAAACAGTCCGGGAATAAACTTTTTGACAGGGAACTGGAAGACAAAATAAATGCAATTGAAGAACTCTTCAGAGTTAAACCGGATAAAAAACAAATAAAATAAAACTAATAATTATCACATACATTAAATAAAACTCTAATCAAAGGATGATGTTATGAAAAACAGACACAATTACTTTGCGGTTATTCTGATCGCAATAGTTATGATGAGCTTCGGAAATCTTCTGGCTCAGGATTCAAAGGTTCCTGGCGGGAAAGAAGCGAAGCCTCTTGGTGCTGAAGTGCGCAACGGTAAACTTGTATTTGAATCTGAAGACGGCGATTTCCGCTGGTGGTTCGATTCAAGAATCCAGTTTGACGGAGCGATGTATTTTGGTACGGATTTTGTCTCCGAAACTAAAAATGCGATGAGTAACGGTTTCTTCTTCAGAAGAGCGACTTTCGCGTTGAAGGCAATACTCTATAAGGACTGGGAAGCTGAATTCGATATGGATTTCCGTGAAGACTCGGACGTGGATGAGCAGAATGAGATGCGGGATATGTGGATCAAATACAATGTACCTGATATGAATATGTCTTTTATGGTGGGACATTTCAAAGAGCCGTTCGGACTTGAGAGAATTAACAGTTCACGGTTGCTTACTTTTCTTGAAAGGTCTTCACTCTCAAGCGCAATCCCGATGGGAAGAAGGGTCGGCGCTTTAGTTCGTTATTGGACGGACTGGTTCCAGGTATCTGCAGCTCTAATGGGCCACGAACCCGGTACACGCATTGATAAAGGCCAGAGAGATGAAGGGTACTCAACAAACCTCAGAACCAGCTTTGCTCCGATCAATGATTTCGGGCATACACTTCATCTCGGAGTCGCCGGTTCTTATAAAATTCCTGACGCGACATCTGAGCTGCGCACAAATACAATCGAGGTAAGTTCTAGAACCGAATCATATATGTTTGACCCCAAATTCTTGCATACCGGTGATATTGCAGACGTAAACTATTATCTGCGCGGCGGCGCTGAATTTATGTATATCAACGGTCCGCTCTATTTACAGACTGAAGTAATGGGAATGCAAGTCGAGAGATTTTACGGCAAACCGCAGGTTAAACTCGGCGGCGGATACATTACTGTTGCATATATGCTTACCGGTGAGACCCGTTACTACTATGTAGATGAAGGCGAAGTCGGACCGATTGAAAAACCGCTCAATTCTTGGGGCGCTTTAGAACTTGCTATGAGATACACACACACCGATCTGAATGACCTTGAAGCAGGCGTCAAAGGCGGTATGGTTAATCAGTATACATTAGGATTAAACTATATTCCGAATCCGAATATTAAAATACAACTTAACTATTCTTTGGTAAATCTTGATCAGTACGCAACCAGGAAGGGAAACCTTATTGGTGATGATGACCACGCGTTCTTACAGATCAGATTCCAGGCTTCATTATAATTATTAAAGGAAACTTAAAAATGAGAAAATTATTTTTGGCCTTACTTTTTATTCTTCCTATGGTGTTCACCTCTTGTTCAAGGGATGAACCTGCATTACCGGTTACTCCTCCGCCTCCTGTTGTGGAGAAAATAAAAATCAATGAAGTGTACTCACGTGGCGATACGACTGATGCCGACTGGATTGAAATCTATAATACAGGAAGCAGTGCGATTGATATCTCCGGCTATAAGATTTACGACAATGGAGGGCAGAGTGGTTCTAAACCGAAAAAAGTATTTCCTGCTGGGACAGTTGTTGCCTCAAACGGATTCTTTGTAATTACGGTTGACGATACCGCCTCTTCCGGATTTGGACTTTCCAGCAGCGGTGAGCAAGTCTGGCTCGAAAAGGCAGACGGTACGGTTATCGACTCTGTGGTTTTTCCGGCGCTTGGCATAGATTCTACTTATGGGAGAAGAGGCGACGGAGCCTCTAATTGGGAAATCATTTTCCCGAAAACAAAAGGCATAACAAACGGCGGCGTCAACACTCAGCCTCTGGTAATGAACGAAATATTCTCGCGCGGAGCGGATCCGAATTTTGACTTCATTGAAATTTACAATCCCAACACCTTTGCTGTGGATCTGAATGGTTATAAAATTTATGACGGCGGCGGAAATGCGGGAACTAAACCTAAAATGCTGTTCCCCGCCGGCGCTTCAGTTCCAGCCCGTGGATTCTATGTTATAGTTGTTGACGATGCCGCGGTGGAAGGGAACTTCGGAATCGGCAGCGGCGGAGATGAAGTTTGGTTTGAAAATCCCACCGGTATAGTGATCGATCACCAGATCGTTCCTGCAATGCCGGTCGTGACCACCTCGTATTGCAGAATTCCGGATGGAAGCACCACCTGGCAAATCGCAAGTACGATAACCAAAGGGCAGCCAAACCAGCCCTGATTTTTTTAACGGAGGGCCGGCTAATTCCGGTCCTCCGATAATATGATTAGCAAACAAACGATGAAAAAAAATATTTCTATTCTCTATTTCACTGCGATTGTAGTCATCATAATTTACTTGCTTCTGCAGGCAGGCTGCTCGAGAAATGAACCGTATGTTGCTGTGACACCGTCCACGATTCAGAAAATTATTCCCATCAACACTTATGTGTTGGATGTTTCTGAGCCTTCCGGTCTGGCGTATAACGCAGTAAATAATACATTGATGGTTATCTCCGACAGCCATCCGGAAATCTATGAAATCAGCCTTAACGGGACTACGCTGAACACGATACCCGCTTCCGGCAGTGATATGGAAGGCATAGCCCTTTCTAAAAACTGCGATACAGTTATTGTTGTTGAGGAAAGGATCAGAAGCGTAACATCATTTGCCCTCAACGGAGCCAAATTAGACACCATTATTGTAGATGTTGCTGTCCTTGGAAATAGCGGACTTGAAGGTGTAACTTTCAATCATACGGGCAGACAAATGTTCGTCCTGAATGAGAAAGATCCAAGAATGCTGTTATGTTATGAAAATTTAACTAAGAAATGGCAGAAAAATCTTGATTACACCGGGGATGTTTCGGATGTTTGTTATGAAGAATCCACAGGTTTTTTGTGGGTAATAAGTGATGAATCGAGGATGATATTAAAACTGTCATCCACTGGAACACTTATCAAACAGTGGGAAATTCCATTTTCAAAAGGGGAGGGAATTGCAATTGTTGGGGATAAGATTTACGTGGTAAATGACCAAGACGGAAAAATGTATGTCTTTCATAAACCAAATTAAATATGTGTTATAATTCAGAATTATTTTAACGGAGATATCGTGAAAAAAAATCTAACTCTTTTCTGCGTTCTTATATCGATCTTCTTTGGTGTACAAAGCGGATTAGCCCAGACTGCGCTTATGAACGAAATTTATTCCAGGGGAATTGTTACAGCTCCTGACTGGATAGAAATTTATAATCCAACAGCGGCAAATATTGACCTTACCGGTTACAAAATATACGACAGCGGCGGACAGGCAGGCACAAAACCTAAAAAAGATTTACCTGCAGGTACAATTATTCCGCCATACGGATTCTTTGTGATGGTTACTGACGATACAACCGCCAGCGGTTTTGGCCTCTCAAGCGGCGGCGAAAAAGTATGGTTGGAGAATGCCTCAGGAACTATAATTGACACTATAACTTTCCCGGCTATGGCTACCGACCAGACTTACGGCCGTTATCCCGACGGAAGTGCTTATATGAAACTGACAAAGAAATTAACGCGCGGTTACGCAAATGCTTATATCAAAATCAACGAAGCTTACTCACGCGGCGTTGTGACTGACCCGGACTGGGTTGAGATCTATAACCTTTCTCCTGATGCAGTTGACCTTACCGGTTACAAAATATATGACAGCGGCGGACAGGCAGGCACAAAACCGAAAAAGGAAATACCTGCAGGCACTATTATCCCGGCTAACGGATTCTTTGTTATCGTTACTGATGACACTACCGCGAGCGGTTTCGGACTTTCAAGCGGCGGTGAAAAAGTATGGCTTGATGATTCAGCAGGCGTTCTGTGTGATTCTATGGCTTTCACGGCGATGACCGAGGTTCAGTCCTACGGCAGATATCCTGACGGCACCGCCAATATGCAGATTCTGCCCGTGATCACCCGCGGCACGGCTAATTCCATCACCGGTATTTTTGATAACGACGGTCTGATAAACTCATTCAGTTTAGGCCAGAATTATCCTAATCCGTTCAATCCATCTACGAGTATCAGTTTTACAATTCCTTCAACAGGATTTGTATCTCTAAAGGTTTACAATGTGCTTGGCAAAGAAGTTGCTACGATAATTAACGGAATGAAAAACAGCGGAAGCTATACGGTTCAGTTTGACGCTCACGGGCTCAGCAGCGGTATCTATTTCTATCAGCTTAATGCGGGTAACTTAACAGCCACAAAGAAATTTGTTGTAACTAAATAATCCTCATCTTAGTGAATTAAGCAGTTCAATCTGCAGAGTGATCAAAGCCCCGGTACGCCGGGGTTTTTTATTTACCTGATCTGATAAGTGTGTGAATAGCTGAGATCTGACTTAATTATTTATCACGATACCGTTGCTGAAGATCTCCAGCGTTTGCTGACGGCTGTTTACAACCGCGAATGAATTCTGCTCAGGATTAAAAGTCATACCGCTGTAATTTTTGCCGGGAAGGTGGATGCGCTGAAGTTCTGCCTTTAAGGGGTTCCATCTGTAGATCATTTCAGACTGATAGCTGAGAAGGTAATAATTCCCTTTGGTGTTATCGAAATAAATTTCAGAGGCATCCGGAGTGAAATAGAAATTATACTGCTGTTCAATGTTCCCATCGGAATTCATTTTTATCATTGAAGGAGGGGCAGCCTCATTCAGTACATAAAGTGTACTTCCTTCACCGCAGAATATTCCGCCCGGTATTTTATTTCCACCTTTTCCGCCGGCAATATGCAGCCGTTTCTTAACTTCACCGCTGAGCGAGAGATTCACCAATTCTCTTTTCTTTTTTTCTGTGATCCATAGTGTGCCGGAACTGCGCTCAAGAGAAATTGAAGTAATTCTGTTACCCGTATAGGGCAGAACTTCAATAACATTACCTTCAAGGTCCGTTCTAACTATCTTGCTGTTGCCGCCGTCAACGATCCAGAAACCGGTATAGTCGATAGTGTAAGTTATCCCGGCGGGATTATCAATGTTCAGCTTAAGTTCCTGAATCTGAGTTAATGCGGGCGAAATAATTTGCCCGTCGCTTTGCCTGCAGGCAAGGTTAACCAACATCATCGCAGCAGCCAGACCAAACAAGCGTCCATATCTGAAAAACATAAGCTAAATTTCTTTATAATAATTCAAAAAATCTTCCTGATATGGATATGCCAAAAACTATGCCAGACAATTTGATCCGGAATCAAAGATATTTTGTTATTTGAGGCGGGGAAAGGGGAATACCCCTGCAATATATGCACGAATTTGCATTATCGCGCAAAATTTTCGCAGTTTAGAGCTTATCCTCGGAATAATTTCCTAAGATAATTGTTAAAGGTTTACAAATTTTCGCAGCTAACATTTAATTTATAACCTCTTCCGCACAGAACCGTGAACCAGAAGGTAGCGCCTTTACCCGGATCGTTCTCGAGCCAGATCTTTCCGCCGTTCTGTTCAATCATTTCTTTACAAAGCAGCAGGCCCAGGCCGGCGCCGCGCTCTCCGTCCGTGCCTTTGGTTGTGACGTGCTCGCCAAGTTTAAAAAGCTTGTCTGCTACTGCATCCGGCACTCCTGCTCCTGAATTTCTCACACCTATCCGGACAAGGGAGTCCTCCTTAGTAATTAAAATATTTATACTGCCGTTCTGCGGAGTGAATTTCAGGGCATTCGAAACCAGGTTATGTACCACACTGTATAAGGCAGGTTCATCGGCCACTACCAGGCAATCTTCCGGGATCTCTTCGCTGAAGGAGATATTTTTGCTGAGAAAAGTGGTCTCAAAAGTTGCTGCTACAGATTTTACTGTCTCCTTAAAAGAGTGGACCGCGGGATTTGGCTTTGCTCTTTTCATCTGATAAGACGCCCACGCAAGCAGGTTTTCGAGCAGTTTACTCATTCCTTTAAGAGTATCATAAATTTTCCCGACTGCCTCTATTCTCCCCTTGTCGGAAAGCTCATCATAATCATCCCTGAGGATTTCAGTATAAGACATAACCCCCCACATCGGATTTTTAAGATCGTGCGCAATTATGGAAAAGAACTTATCCTTTGCCGCATTCAGTTCTGAAAGTTCTTCCCTCTGTGAATCAATTATTCTGTTCTTTTCGTTCAGATTGTCATTTGCTTTCTTTAATTCCCGGCGTCTTATGAACTGCAGGGCGGCGATGGTCAGAGCGAGCAGAATTATAAATGAGAGCCCTATTGTTGAATTGATATATGTCTTCTTTTCATAATAAAGTTTCTCTTCATTGTGCTCGAGTTCACGGTCGACAGACTGCCTCATAAGTTCAAATGAATATTCATTTCTGAGAAGGGCTGTCTGAATCAAGTATGCCTTCGTCAGATATTTTAACGCGTTCTCTTCGTCCCCCGCCCGGGTATAGATTTTTGATATACGGTCATAGGATTCAAGATGGAAAATCGGATCCCCGGTCTTTTCCAGCAGCGTATCTGCTGCCAGTACAGCGTTTACCGCCTGAGCGTATTGGCCTTTCCGGGCCAGCAGATTACTGTAATTCCTGAGTAATTCCATCAGGTTATCTTTTTGGTTGTTTCGCTCGGCGAGCCGGATTCCCCGGGAAAAAAGCTTTTCTGCTTTTGTGTATTCACCAGTGTGGGTATAGAGCGAAGCAAGAATATTGATATTGGAGAGCGCGAGGAAGTCCGCCTCCGGAGTTTTTCCGCCGTCAGGAAAAGCTGAAGCGTAATATAAAGTGGAATCCTGGTACAGTTTGTGTATCCAGAGTTTATTAACGGAATCGTACCGGGCATTTTTATCCGTAGAATCGAAGTGGGCATAAACAGGCTGAAAATTTATCAGCATTTCAAAGTATACTGCCGCCAGGCGGTTGCAGATTTTCGGCCTGTATTTTTTCAACGCCTCATCATCAGTTTTTTTAAGCGCGGAATATAGATACGCGAGCGCAAGGGGACGCTGGCCGCTTGCGCGGCAGGTTTCACCCAGATTGCTCAGAATTCCGATTTCCTGGCGCCTGTTCCCGGAATTTCCTGCATACTTAAGAGCGAAATTTAAATTATCGATTGCATTAGTGTAGTTCCGGAGCTCAAGCCATTTATTTCCCAGTAAGAGATGCAGTTTCATTATAGTGGAATCATCGCCGGCTTCGCGGGCAATTGCCAGGCCAACGCTGGCAAGCGGTATCGAAGTCGAAAGTTTCAGATCATTATCAGATTCAAGGATCCTTACGATTTCGGCAAGTTTATCTTTTTCCGGGCTGATCGCTTCAATTTTTGCGAGAACGGAATCCAATTCTGCGAACACAAAGGGGGCCAGGAACAGGAACAGTAGTATTGATCTGAAAAATAATCTCATATAAAAATTATAAAGGCCTTATGTAATTAGAAAAAATATTCTGCGTAAAACGGCAATAAATATAAAACTCCTCCCGCCTTGGTACTGAGGGGAAGGTTTGGAGGGATCTCAGAAACAGAGATATTGCGTATTTCGTTTATACGGTACCGGCTTGTCTGACTTATGAATAAGAGAATGATAAAACGTTTTAAGGGGCCGTCCGGCAGGTACCTCATTTCTCAAATCATTTCAGTTAGAAAGCAACAATCCTTTTCCGGTGTAAATATAAGGTATATGCTGTAAACTTAAAAGAGAATATACTTGCTGCCCGGATGCGGAGCCGGAATTACGGGGACCAAAATAAAAAGCGGCGCTTTTTACGGCACCGCTTTAAGAAAACTATTTAAGAAATGATTTTACGGATCAGTTTCCGCTGCTGACAGGGAACCCGTCTACATCAGCGTGGGCAATCACATAAACATCACCGCTAAGGTTGTTCACAGTGAATGTATAAGTTGTAGCGTCAAGCCCTTCTGCTAAATTCGGATATTTACCCGGTGCAACCGTATAAACATAACCCTGGCCCTGTCTGACATAAGGGATAGCGGTTGAACCTACATACAGGTGGGCAGATTTCAAAGTATATGCTTTTTTCGTGACACTGTTTTTGCCGACTAAATTATAAGTAACTGTGGCGGTTGTTCCTGAGTAAACAACGGATATTGTGCCTACGACGGTGCCTGCGGCAGTGTTGCAGAGTCCGGCCGCCGCATAAAGGGGCATAGTAACGGTATTAGCGCTTGCTGAGAGCGGACCGTTTGTCCATCCCCATCTGTTATCGTTCGGGATAAAAGATGAATAGTTGCTGAAACAGCCTGAAATATCGCCGTCGAAAGCAAAAGCAGTTTCTGTTTTGGTTTCAACAGGAGGAGGAGGAACGATTACATCGCAGCTGAGCACGATAGTGTTATACGTAGCCCAGTTTCCGCGTTCAACAATTCTCGGGCCGGATCCCCAGCCTGTTTCATTCTGGTATGTTCCTGTTCCGGCAGGTTTGCGGAGCGCTGCGTGTGCCGCTACAAAATAGGTTTTTTCTCCGCCCGGGCAGGAAAACCCTAAAACAGTAAAAGGAATAGTAAAGCTGTAAGTTGTAGCTCCTGTAATGCTGCCTGATTTATAAGGGAACTGGCCAACAACCGGATTTCCTGTTCTTGTGGCAGGCATCTGGCTCAGGGATGTACCGATAAAAAACTGGGTCTCGACCAATTCCCAGCCATTCGAGGTTGAGTAAGTGATTCTTAATGCATCTTTTACGCCGTTGCCGTCGGTATCAATATCTGTATATGTCACTGTGCCGGCGTTGATGGTCTGGCCGGCAAAAAGTGTCTGTGAAGTTACACCCGAACCGGATGTTCCGACATCAACTTTCTGAAGCTGTGATGAGGCATCAGCAGGTAAAGAAGAAGGGCTTGTGATGGTATCCATCTGTGAATCGCATCCTGTTAAAAACAGTGCGGCTGAAAACAAAAGAACTGAAAGAAAACGTCTCATTTATGACTCCTTTTATATGATGAATTCGTTAGATTCTCACGTATATAATTTTATTAATGGTGAAATCTAACGACGAAGCTCTCGCTGATCGGAGAAAAATCGACAGACAGGGTTATTTAACCGACGGATAGTCTTTTTATTAATATATGAATGATATCAAAAGGCGTGTAAAATGAATACAGAACCGGAATGTAGCCGGATAAGGAATTTCGTTACTGCGGCAAAGACGCGGCAACGCGGGTATTCTCACCCCCAACCTCGGAGGTAAAGAGAAATAATAAATAACCCGCGCTGCTTCCCCTGAAGAACATACCTTTTCGCGGAAAGGAACTACTTACCGATATGCAGTTTTATTGTCTGAACAAAGTCATTCCGAAGAACGGGTTTCTGAATATAATCATAGAAGCCCAGCTTGAGAAAAGTATCGCGGTCCTCTTTCACTCCGAAGGCGGTAATGGCAATTACAGGAGCATTATTAAAGTTCGGCAGCTGCCGTATTCTGTTAAAGGTCTCAATTCCGTCGATGCCGAGGCCAAGATTAATATCCATCAGAATAATATCATAAGTATTGACTTCCGCCATCGCTATCGCGGTAATTCCGTCTGAAGCCATATCGCACGTGAAGTCCTTATTTAATATACTGTTGAATATAGTCCTGCTGTCTTCATTGTCCTCAACAAGCAAAATCATCGGCTTGCCCAATGATGTCGATTTTCCCTGGATTGTGATCATAGTCTTTGCCTTGCTTATCTTTGCCAGCAGTTCATTTTCTGTCTGGATGACCGGAAGCTTAATGGTGACCGTTGTACCGATTCCCACATTACTTATAACCGAAATTTCCCCCTGAAGTATCTCAACGAGCTGTTTTGCTACCGAAAGCCCAACACCCATTCCCTCGTAGGAGCGGTTAAGTCCTTCGCTTATCTGGCGGAAAGGCGTGAATATATTTTCAACTTTTTCCGGTGGAATTCCGATGCCCGTATCAGATACGCCTATAACCGCGTAAGGAAGGCCATTGATCACGTTTTGATCAACTGACAAAGCAATTCCGCCGTGGGCGGTGAATTTAACCGCATTATCGATAACGTGGTCTATTATTGTCCTTAACAGCCTCGGATCGGTGTAAAGGAAAACCTCATTTGCTGAAATTTTCGCGTCAAAACTTAAGCCGTTGCTTTGGCTCATCCGCTGGTAATTACGGGAAATTTTAGTGATAAATTCAGGGAGGTCAATCTTTTCTAAAGATGCTTCTATTTTTTTCTTTTCAATATCGACCAGGGCAATAACATCGCTCAGTGTTTTATTCAGCCTCTCCGCTGATGAGTTAATGTTGCGTACGCTTTGAAGCTGGTGCGGATCGTTCAGCTCGAATAAAAGCATCTCCGAGTATCCGAGGATGGATACGAGGGGAGTCCTGAACTCGTGGCTGATGTTGGCAAGGAAAAATGATTTTAGTTTATCCATATCTTCAACCTTTTTCTTAGATACGGACAATTCGGTATTAATCTTCTGCAGATCAACGGTGCGTTCGCGGACCTTGAGTTCGAGCAACTGGTTATGTTCCTTAAGCTGCGACATAAGATAGACCGAGACTAACAAGTTCTTTATACGCAGACTCACTTCAATCAGATCGAACGGTTTCGTAAGGAAATCATTTGCACCTCCCGAAAGAGCTTTTTGTTTTGCCTCCGTGGTTGCATCAGCCGTAAGTACTAAAATGGGCATAAACTCATCGGGGGAAAGCTTCCCCTGGATCTGGTCCATTACTTCAAATCCGTTCATATGCGGCATCATTAGGTCGAGCAATAAAAGCTCCGGTTTAAAGGAGTCAATAAGGCCTGCCACTTCACGCGCATCGTTAGTGCTCTTAACGTCTGTGTACCCCTGCTCATTAAGCAGGTCTTCCAGAATCTCTACGTTGTCCGGTTGATCATCTACGATCAAAATCCTGGCATCTTTCAGGTCAGCATTCATTTTATTATAATCTTAATATTTTAATTTAAAAATTAACCCGTTTAAATCTATTTAACAAACTCATCAACCACCTCGAGGAATGAATTCATCTCAATCGGTTTTGTAAGGTAGTTTTTTGCGCCCGCTTTCATCATTTTATTCACCTGGTTCTGCATAGCGTCGGCAGTGATAATAACTACGGGAATATCTCGCGTAGTTTCATTCCCGCGAAGTAATTCGATCACCTCTGAGCCGTGTATGTCGGGCAGGTCAAGGTCCAGAAGAATGAGGCCGGGTTTGTGGTCCAACGCAAGGGGGACACATTCTTTGCCGAACGCGGTTGCTATCAGTTTGATTCCCGGCCTTGTTGAAGATAAGATCTGTTCAATAAGTTCGATGTTTGAGATATTATCTTCAATATACAGTACTTTCCCCTCTACATCCTTAATTTCCCTGATCTTATCTGACAGTTCTTCCGAGCGCTGAACCCTTTCAAGATCACTTATCGTAAGCGGAAGTTCAAACCAGAAAGTTGAGCCCTTGCCAACTTCGCTTTCCACCCCGACCCTTCCTCCCATCACGTCAACAAGTTTTTTAACTACTGCGAGTCCCAGCCCGGTCCCTTCGGTTTCAGTCTTCTCCGCGCCGATACGTTCAAAAGGATTGAATATTTTAGAGATATCAGCCTCCGGGATACCAAATCCGGTGTCGGCTATTGATACCCTTACCGGGGTGGGGGTGTTATTCTTTATATCTTTCGTCAGCGCGTCTACCCTGATGGTTACATTACCGCCCGAGTGATTGTATTTTATTGCATTGTTAAGAAGGTTAAGCACAATTTGCTTAAGTCTTTGGCGGTCCGACCTGACGAAAAGATCCATTGTGGTCGGATTTATGATCTCGATTGAAATGCCTTTGGTTGCTGCCAGCGGAGAGATAGTATCCACCATTTCATTAAGAACGCTGCGGAGCTGAACCGGTTCCAGCGACAGTGTAATGCGCCCTGCTTCTATCCTTGAGATGTCGAGGACTTCATTAATAAGTTCAAGAAGGTGTTTTCCGCTCTTCAGGATGTGGCTGAGCCTCCTTTTCTGGTTCGGTTTCAGCTCACCGATCTCCATCAACTGAGCGAAGCCAAGGATCGAATTCATCGGAGTTCTGAGTTCGTGGCTCATACGCGAGAGGAATTCGCTTTTTGCCAGGTTGGCCTTTTCGGCTTCAATCCTCGCCTTTAACAGTTCCTCTTCGGCCTCTTTGCGTTTAGTGATATCAATTTTTATCGCGATAAAAGCTGAAACCTCCCCCTCGCGATCAAGGACAGGGGTGATGGTCAGTTCTTCCGGGTAAACTGATCCGTTTTTTCTTCTGTTAATAATTTCTCCGCTCCAGATTTTTCCGCTTTTTATCGTAGACCACATTCCGCTATAGAATTCGTTATCGTGTTTACCCGATTTTATAAGCTTACCGGGAGTAGAACCAATAATCTCGTCCGGCGCATATCCGGAAAGCCGGGAAAAACTGGTATTGGCCCAGGTAATCTTTCCCGAAGTATCGGTAATTATAATTGCAAGCGCAAATGATTCGAACGCGGCGCTTTGCATTCTGAGCGCTGCTTCTGCTTTCTGCCGCTCGGTAGTATCGTGGGAAATACCGAACAGCGCATACTCATTGTTCCACTTTCCGGGGAAGACCCGGGTTTCGACAGGAATTAACCGGCCGCTTTTTGTAATCAGCGGGATGGGGCAATAGGTGGTTTTCCCCGCGAGCATTTCGTTAACTATATTTCCCGCTTCTTCACGGCGCTCCGGAGGATGGACCTCGAGTACGTGCATTTTGAGAAGCTCTTCTTCGCTGTAGCCAAGCCGTTTGCTTACCGCGGGATTGGATTCGATTATATTGCCTGCCGGATCAAGGATAAAAAGGAAGTCATCAATTGTATTGAATAACATCCGGAAGTTTTCCCTGCTTGACCTGAGCAGATTTTCGGCATTGATCCTTGAAATTGCGGCGCCGGTCTGCAGCGCAAGTGATTCGAGGGGTGCGTGGATCCTCGCGGGAATCTGAGAAACAGTCCTGGAAATCAGATTTATCGTACCGATTACGCGCTTCTCATCTTTAACCGGGAGCAGCGCAATACACTCAATGCCGTCTCGTTCGACATCCGCGTTTTTATTGCTGATTACGTCTTCAAACCTCCCGTACACTGCGTTCCCCTGCATCAGCGATTTTACTCTGTCCGGTTCAGGTGCGTACCCGGAAATTTTCTCAATGAAAAGATCAGAAAAACCATAACTCGCCTGCAAATCGAGTTTTCCCGTTGCAGGATTGATCAGGTAAATTCCGCCTGCGTCAATTCCTTCGTAGTTCATAAAAGAATTGATGGTTAAAGTAAGGGCTTCTTTCAGGTCAGAGATCGCGCTCAGCCTTGTCGCCAGGTCTTTTTGGACATTTATATAAGTTTCAGATAATTTTCTTTCGGTGATATCGTGAGCGGCGCCATAAATTAATTTTCCGACGGGAACACTGTGCCACTCGAGGAATCTGTAATCCCTGGATTTGGTCTTGTAGCGGGTAATAAAATTAAGTATCGGTTTCTGCTCGCTCAGGCTCACCAACGCGTTACCGGCCGAATCAATGTCATCCGGGTGTATAAAATCCAGATAACTTTTGAATTCCAGCTCTTCGGTTGAAAAGCCCAGCACATCTTCCCAGGTTCTGTTTACTTTAAGGAACCTGCCGTCCATATCAGAAATACATAATAATTCACCGGCGACTGAGAAGAATGTTTCAAGTTCATCTGATTTTGTTTTTAATGCTGTTTCGACTTTGTTACGCATATCTATCTCGGTCAGCAATTCTTTATTGATGACTTCGAGTTCCTCTGTTCTTTCTTCGATGCGTTTTTCAAGATTGGAATTAAGTTCCCGGATCTCCTGTTCGGATTTTTTACGGTCGGTGATGTCCCTTACAAAAGACAAGAACTTATCATCTTCCAGGGGAACTATTCGCGCTTCATAGGACAACAGCCCCGCGGGAGTTGAAACCGAGTATTCATAAGTGACAAGGATTTGCCGGTCAATGCATTCCGAGAATTTTTCAAGCATCATACTGCTTGTTTCTTCATCAAAAATATTTTTTAAGTTTGTGCCTATTATGTGTTCCGGCGGAACAAGCAGCAGCTTATCGGCAGAAGCATAATATTCTGAGATTGTACCAAACCTGTCGATAATAAAAACAAGGTCAGGCGCCGCGTTCATAATCGCGCTGAGCCTGGAATTCTGCCTGCGGATTTTATCTTCGGCCTCTTTCATATCCGTAAAATCAGTAACGGTGCCCCTGCCGCCGGCCAATACACCGTTTTCAAAAACCGGTGTTACTGATGAACGTACCCATTTCACATTTCCGTCTTTCGTCAGATATCTGTACTCCACATAGGAATTATCTCTTTTCCCGAGTTGTTTGATTTCGTTTATCAGTACGGGCTTGTCCCCGGGATATATGTAATTAAAAAACTTTCTGCCCGTCAGCTCTGCCGGTTCATATCCGAGTATGCGTTTCACAGCCGGGCTTAAGTAAGTAACAATTCCTTTGACGGTAATTTCGAAAATCACGTCGTTTATGGATTCAACCATCCGGCGGAAGGCGGCTTCGGTTTCTTTAAGTTTTTCTTCAGTCTGCTTGCGGGCGGTGATGTCCCGGGTGATCAAAATAATTTTCTGGGGGTTTCCCGCAGTATCACGGATAAATTCTCCGGTAACTTCAACATCAAAAGTGCTTCCGTCTGCTCTGATGGCCCTGTATTCTTCGGCGCCTTCGGTATTGCCGCTGAACATTTTGGCGAAATTCCCGTTTGCTTTCTCGTGGTCTGCCGGGTCTATGTATTCAAGTATGTGGCGCCCTTTGAAAACCTCCAAATTATTAAATCCGAACATAGTCATCGCTTTTTCGGAAGCTGAAAGAATTCTTGCTTCCAGATCCGTGATGATGATAAGATCGGGTGAGGCAGTAAATATTGAGCGGTGGAGCAGTTCGCTCTCCCGCAGCTGCTGTTCAAAGACCTTCTGGGCGCTGATATCGGTCATAATACCGGTGGCGCTGGTCATTTTTCCGTTCTCCATCACCGGGTTGGTTGCCGATCTGACCCAGCGTATCCCGCCTGACTTTGAAATAAAACGGTATTCCAAGCTGAGGTAATCTTTTTTATCCAGCTTCATAAATTTTCCCATTACTATCTCACGGTCGGGACCATAAACAAATTTCAGGAAGTTCTTGCCCGTCAGTTCAGCCGGCTTATATCCCAATATATGTTCAATCGCGGGGCTGACGAACTTAATGATTCCCTCGCCTGATATTTCGTAGATAACGTCAATAAGATTATTTACAAGGTGCTTATAACGATCACTGCTGAGGGTAAACTCGTACTCGTTTACTTTCATTTTATGATAATTCGCGAGTCTGGTTGCGATGGCAGTGAGAAGGCTCTTTTCTTCTTTGAGAAAGATTTTTTTTGGTTTCTCATTCTTCCCGAATGAGCAGCAGACCTTCAGCAGGCCGATTTCTTTTTTACCAGAAAGGATTTTTGCCGATAACGCGGCACTTGTGGCAATGAAGTTTGCTGATCTATACTCAGTCTTATTGATCTTCAGATATGCTCCGGCTTTTTCAGGGAAGCTGAAGGCTGAGGGAAGCAGGTCAACAACTTGTTGATATGCTTTTTCGGGGGAGAGCAGGGAATTATTAAACAGAGAGGCTACTTTGTTCTGAAACTCAAATTTTTTTGTTTGTTCAGTAATCCTGGACTTCAGTTCCCTGATCTGATTCTCGTAACCGTTAATCTTCGTGTCAGCTTTTTTCAGGGCATTAAGTGTTTTCTGCAGATCTTTGACGGGGGAAACAGTTTTTTTAGACGCTTTTTTCATCACAAATTGTCGTTATATAAAATGGAATCCAGAAAATGGCATTTATTATGCTGGTTAAGATAAACTACCAAACCAGGAATTTGCAGAGCTAATATTATGACGAAGTATCCGCAATTTAAAGAATTTATTTGTATTAATTGAGAGATTTCGTGATGGCTCGCAAAGGCGGTTAAATGGATTTTTTTGGTGTTTGAAGTAAGTGAATTGCGTCCTCAGACATATTTCAACTGCGCGGTTGAACAGGACTTCACAGTTCAGTTCGTGACTTGTAATAATTATTCGATCAAACTAATCCGCGGGAGGGGCAAGCCCCTCCACTACAAATTTGCTGATACAATAGAACATTACCGCATAGTTAATTAATTGTTGTAGTGACAGGGCTTGCCCTGTCCGACTGCGCGGTTGAACAGGACTGCACAGTTCAGTTCGTGACTTGTAATAATTATTCGGTCATACTAATCCGCGGGAGGGGCAAGCCCCTCCACTACAAATTTGAGGGCGCTAAGAGGCCTGGTTCTTATTAATTAGTTTTTTTATCATTGCTAAAAACTCAAGTCGAACGATTGGTTTCGGGTGGAAATCAGTAAAACCGTAATCAAGAAATCTTTTCCTGTCTTCATTAAGGCCGTATGCGGTAACGGCAACAACCGGTATTTCGCTATGGTCCGGCATTTGGCGAATGCGCCTGAATGTTTCAATGCCGTCAATGCCGGGGCCGAGATTAATATCCATCAGGATCAGATCATATTTGTTTACTTCGGCCATAGCCAAAGCAGTAACGCCGTCAGTCGCTTCTTCAACGATATACTCTTTACTCAGTATTTTTTTGAAGATCATTCTGTTGCCTTCATTGTCCTCAACCAGAAGAAGCCTTGGCTTGCCGCTTTCCGCCGGTATCTCAGATTCAACAACGTGGCTCTTCGCAATATTAATTCTGTCACTCATCTCCTGTTCGGTTTCAACAACAGGCACTTTAATTGTGAGCGTGGTGCCTTTCCCTTCTTCGCTGGCAATGGTGATATCACCGTTAAGCACTTCGGCCAGCTGTTTGGCTACCGAAAGCCCCAGACCCATTCCCTCAAATGAGCGCCCCATCCCTTCGCTGACCTGCCTGAATGGAGCGAAGATAGTGGTCAGAATATCGGGTGCGATGCCGATGCCTGTATCGGAGACTTCGATACAGGCGTAAGGAACGCCGTCAAAATTTTTCTGAGCAACATCAATTGTAACTCCCCCTTTTCTTGTGAATTTAACGGCGTTGTCGAAAATATTATCAATGATGGACTTCAGCAGCCCGGGATCAGTGAAAATGCGGATATCGTGCCCTTCGAATTTAAGATCAAAAGACAGACCGGAGGTTTGGGCGCGTTTTTGATACTCAGGAGCGAGTTTATCCGTAAATGATTTTAAGCCGGTTTTTTCAAATGATGCTTCGAGTTTCTTCCTTTCGATATCCACCATCGCAAGAACGTCATTGAGTGTCCTTTGCAGGCGCTGCGCTGACTTATTAATAAAGCTGATATTTCTGAGGTGGTCGGGATCGTTAAGTTCGCTGAGCATTATTTCGCAGAAGCCGAGTATTGAAACAAGGGGGGTCCTGAACTCGTGGCTGACGTTTGAAAGGAAGAAAGATTTAAGTTTATTCATCTCCTCCGCTTTCTGGTTCGCCCTGGTAAGTTCCTGGTTCACGTGCACAAGTTCGGAGGTGCGTTCAACCACTTTCTCTTCGAGTAAAATATTCTGGTCGGCAAGCTGCGAAACCACATAAACCGTATAAAGCAGATTTTTGATACGAAGGCCCACTTCGACCAGATCGAACGGCTTAGTGAGAAAATCGCTGGCGCCGCCGGCGAGCGCGCGTTGTTTGGTTCCTGTGGAAACATCGGCCGTAAGAATAAGTATAGGTATAAAACCGAACTCAGCCTTGTTTGCTTCAATCAGATCCATCACCTCGAACCCGGTAATATGCGGCATCATTAGATCGAGCAGCAATAGTTCCGGTTTGTATGTTCTTAGTAAATCCTCAACGTCGCGCGGGTCGGTGGTGCTTTTAAAGTCGGTATAGCCCTGCATCATTAATAGCCCTTCAAGCACGTCAATGTTTGCCGTCTGGTCGTCTACTATCAGAATCCTTGCGTCTTTAAGGTCCGCGTTCATTTTAATACTTTCTTCTACTGGTTTTCGCTAATATTAATAAGATATTTCTATTTCAGATACCGGTCCAGTACACTAAGGAACAATTCAACGTTAAGCGGTTTTGTCAGATATTCCTCCGCGCCGGCTTTCAGCATCTTCTCGGACTGTGCGGGCGTTGCGTCCGCGGTTATAATTACGACAGGGATGCTGCTGGTTTCATCCGCCTCCCGGAGCTGCTCCATAACTTCGGAGCCGTGAAGATCGGGAAGGTTCAGATCAAGGAGGATCAGGTCCGGTTTGTGCTGCCGGGCAATCTCTATAGACTGCTTTCCGTACATATTTGTTATAAGTTTTACGGCCGGCCGGGAGTTGAAGAGGATCTGTTCAACAAGTTCGATGTTGGAAATATTATCCTCGATGTAAAGGACAGTGCCTCCCTTCGTCTTTGTTTTCCGGATTTCACCGGTAAGTTCACCCGACTGTGTGACGCGGTCAAGTTCCCTTTGTCCCGGAGGAAGTTCTATCCAGAAAGTTGTGCCGGTGCCCTTAACGCTCTCAACGCCGATTCTGCCCCCCATAAGATCGACAAGTTTCTTTGTTACTGCAAGCCCAAGGCCCGTGCCTTCCGTCGCGGTTTTTTCCGCGCCAATTCTTTCGAAAGGTGTGAATAATTTAGGCAGGTCGTCAGCCGGTATCCCGGATCCGGTATCGGTCACTGAGATTCTGACCGGGGCAACGCCGTTCTCGTTCACAGGCATTTCAGCGATCTTAATTTGCACTGATCCGGTCTCTACATTGTATTTAATAGCATTGTTCAGGAGGTTAAGAATTACCTGTTTCAGCCTCTGTCTGTCGGATCTTACATAGATACCGGACGGAGGCGCATCGAGCAACTGTATCTTAATATTTCTTTCCCTTGCCAGAGGCGCAACGGTATCGGTCATCTCACCGATAATGCCTGTAGCTTCAACAGGCTCGAGCGAAATGGAGATCTTGCCCGCTTCAATTCTGGTAATATCAAGCACTTCGTTAATAAGTTCAAGAAGGTGGGTCCCGCTCCTTAAGATGTGCCCCACGCCTTTTTTCTGTCCCGGATTCAGGACGCCCATCTCGAGAAGCTGGGCGAAACCAAGGATCGAATTCATAGGCGTTCTGAGTTCGTGGCTCATACGGGAAAGAAATTCACTCTTCGCCATATTTGCTTTTTCTGCTTCGTTCCTTGCCGCCAGGATCTGGTCCTCATATCTCTTGCGTTCGGTCATATCGCGCGAGATCCCGAAGAGCGCCGGTTTGGCGTCCCACTCGCCGAGAATGACGCGGGTTTCAACGGGAATAAGTTCTCCGTCTTTAGTACAAAGGGGTACAGGGCAGTAGGCGGCCCTTCCGGCAAGCATCTCGCCGACAATGAATCCCGCTTCATCGCGCCTTTCAGGCGGGTGGACCCCCAATAAGTGCATTTGCCGGAGTTCCTCTTCCGTGAAGCCGAGCCTCTTCTTAACAACCGGGTTAGTGGTAACAATCTTTCCTTCAGCGTCAAGGATGAAGAGGAAGTCATCGATTGTATTGAAAAGCAACTGGAAGTTCTGTTTGCTGGCAAACAGTTCGTTCTTGGCATAAATTCTCGATATGGCAAGGCCGATCTGCTGCGCGATCACTTCGATCGGGCCGTGGATCCTTTCCGGAAATTCGGGGCTTGTCTTCGATGCGATATTCAGTCCCCCGATGACCTTCCCCTCGAACTTAATGGGAATGACTGCCAGGCCCCTTACAGATTCACGTTTTTCTTCCGGTGTCTTGTCCGGTGCAAGTTCGCCAAAGCCGCCGTAAACGGGATTTCCGGCAAGCACTAATCTTGCCTGCGGAGAATCCATCGTATAGCTGGTGTGGTCCCTGACGAAATCTTCTGACAGGCCTGAGTATGCCGCAAGATCCAGAGTATTGGTTTCGTTATTAAGAAGATAAACGCCTCCGGAATCAATATCTTCCAGCTTTTGAGCTGTTTCGATAGAGAGGTATAATGCCTTTCTAAGATCCGAGATTGCGTTAAGTTCAGTAGCGAAATCCCTTTGCATACGCGTGTATTTTTCAGAGTTTATCCGCTCGGTAATGTCACGCGCCGCCGAATATATCAGATCGCCGGATTTCACGGTGTGCCATTCGATGAACTTGTAACTGCCGTTTTTCGTTTTGTAACGGTTTACAAAATTTCTGACCGGCAGATCCTGAGAGAGCCGGCCCAGTTCTTCGAAACTCATATTCTGATCATCGGGATGAATGAACTCCATAAATTTCTTCGAGGCGATTTCCTCAACCGTATAACCCAGAACCTCTTCCCACGCTTTATTAAGTTTAATCAGATTGCCGTTCATATCGGAAATTGACATAAGGTCTATGGTGACCGAGAAGAATGTCTCTAATTCCTCTGTTTTGGATTTTAATGCCTCCTCAAAAGCTTTGCGCATCTCAATTTCGCTGACAAGTTCAGTGTTCTTATCGGCCAGTTCTTTGGTTCTTTCGTCAATGCGCCGTTCGAGATTTACGTTGAGGTCAGAAATTTCCTGCTCTGCTTTTTTCCGTTCGCTGATATCCTGCTTAATGGCAAGGTAGTTGGTTACCACTCCTGATGCATTGAACACAGGAGTGATGGAAATGCTCTCCCAGTAAAGCTCGCCGTTTTTCTTTTTGTTAACCCACTCGTTCTGCCATACCTTACCCGCGCCGATAGTATACCAGAGTTTCTCGTAATCCTCCCGGGGGGTTTGGCCTGATTTAAGGAGACCGATGTTTTTACCTATCACTTCCGAAGCGGTATACCCTGTTGTTTGGTAGAATGCGGGACTGACGTATTGTATAATAGCATTAAGATCAGTAATTACGATTGACACGGGACTCTGCTCAATAGCAATCGTGAGTTTTTTGATTTCGTCCTCCGCCAGTTTTTTTGCGGTAATATCAACTGTTACTCCGCTCACTGAAATCAGAACTCCGTCTTTAACAACCGGAATAATATAAGAATCTACCCACTTAAAATTTCCGTCATTCATTCTCATCCGGAATTGTGAAGGCTCCCGCCCGCCTGACGGGATAGTTCGATTCAGATTTTCAATATAGGCTTCCAGATCCTCGGGATGAACCAATGCCCTCACCTCGTCAAGGGAAAGAGGCGGGAGAGAAGAATCCATTCCCAACAGGTTGTAAAAATTCTTTGACCAGCTTGATTTGTTATTGATGAAATCATACTCCCAGCTGCCCATACCCGAAATCAGCTGTGCGGCATTAAGCCGTTCCTCGCTTTTCCGGATCACCTCCTCAGCCGCCTTCTGCTGAGTGATATCGATGGCGGTTGCCCACATAAACTGCGGATTGTTATCATTGTCTCTAACGATCATAGCGTTCATAAGGGAAGGGAACTCAGAGCCGTCTTTTCTTCTGCGCCAGATCTCAGCAGCCTGAAATTCACCTTTTTCCTTAAGTAACCGGATGAATGACCCGACTACTGTCAATTGTTCGGCTGAATGGAGCGCAGACAGATTCTTCCCCAGTAGCGCGGAAATTTCATAACCGTGCATTTTTGCGAAGGACTCGTTGCAATACAATAAAGTGCCGTCAAGGTCCGCTATAGCATTACCGTAATTTGCCTTATCGGCAATCATACGGAATTTTTTTACTTCCTCCTCAGCCTGCTTTATCAGCGTCATATCGAGTGAAGTGGAATAAATAAACCTGGGCGCGTCATTATCGTCTTTAATGATCATAGCATTCATCAGAGTAGGGAAGGGAGTTCCGTCTTTTTTCGCCTGCCAGATTTCCTGCGCTTCAAATCTGCCTTCCTTAAAGAGCACTTCCAGTACTTCCCCGACCCTGCCGAGCTGTTCCGTTGTATGGCAAACGGAGAGATGCTTTCCTATTAACTCAGAAATTTTCATTTCGTGCATTTGGGCAAAGTGTTCATTAACATAGAGAAGGTTTCCGTCTATATCGGAGATAACATTGCCAATGTTCGCGCGGTCAGAAATAATTCTGAACTTGCGCAGTTCTTCTTCGGCGTTTTTTCTGTCAGTAATATCAATATCCGCGCCGCGGTAACCGATCAGTTTCTTTTTGTCGTCATAGATCGCGGTTCCGTTTGTAGATACCCAGATAACTCTGCCGTCTTTGCGAAGAACCGGATTATCAAAATCTTTAAGATCAAGCCCGTTTTGAACTATTTCAAGCCCCTTGGCTTTAAATGCCTCTCTCATTTCTTCAGGGTGGAGGTCATAAAAGTGGAACTTGCCGGTTAGTTCGTCCGGGCGGTACCCGTAAACCAGTTCGCCTGTATCGCTGACAAAAGTATATAGGCCGTTAATGTCAACTTCCCAAATGACAGTGCGGCTGTAAGCTGCTACTTCGCTGAAGCGTTTTTCACTCTTCCGGAGCGCTTCCTGTATCTGCATACTCCCGGTGATGTCTTCCTTAACGGCGAGGTAGTGCGCGGGAATTCCGTCACTATTGAGGATCGGCGATACCGTGGATGATTCCCAATAGAGGGTTCCGTCTTTTTTCCTGTTATGAAAGATACCTCTCCATTCCCTGCCTTCGGTAATATTGTGCCATAATTTGACATACTCATCAGAAGGGGTATTTCCCGATTGCAGTATCCTTGGATTAACTCTCATCAGTTCTTCAAGAGAATAACCGGAAGTGGTCAAAGCAGCGGCATTGGCGTATTCGATCTCTCCGTCGAGATTGGTAATCAAAATACTTACCGGGCTTTGCTCGATCGCGCGGGAAAGTTTTCTGATTTCTTCCTCTGCCTTTTTCCTTTCGGTGATGTCCTGCCAGGTTGTAAACAGAACCGGTTTTCCCTGGTAATCCATAGTGCTCAGACTTATCTGAGCGATAAACTCCGTTCCGTCAAAACGCGTGTGGACCCATTCAAAGGTATTCCTTCCCTTTTCCATCGTCTCCGATATAAGTTCCGCCGAATAAACGGTTGATAATTTCCCGTTTGGCTGATACTCAGGTGAAATTTCATCGGGACTTTTCCCGATGATCTGGGCCCGGCTGCCGCGTATTAATTCCTCAGAGACGCGGTTGCATTCAAAAAATTTACCTTCGTGAATAAGAAGATATCCGTCCGGCGATTCAAAGAACAGCTTTCTGTAATTTTCTTCACTCTGCCTTATTTTTAATTCCGCCTCTTTTCTTTCAGTAACATCAGTCGCGACTTCCATCCTTACAATTTTCCCGTCGGACCAGGGGATCGCGCGGTCGTGAATATCATACCATCTTCCGTTAACCAGGTTTTGGAATTCCCAGATAACGGGTTCCGCGGGGTGGCCGGCAGCGTTCAAGAGTTTTGGGTTAGTGCAGAACTCGCAGGGGCTGTCCTTTCCCTGGAGCGCTTTGTAACACATCTGCCCGGTGATATTTTCTCCCCAGGCCTTTTTGCCGTATTCATTCACAAATAACAATTCGTAAGTCTGCATATCAGATATATAAATAAACGCTTCCATACTGTTCATAATGGCAAGCGAACGCCGGTTGGAATCTTTCAGTTCAACCTCGGCGCGCACACGTTCAGTAATATCGATACCCATACACTGGAGGCCGACAGGAACATTATTGCTGTCAGTAAGGCAGACAAACTCCCACAGTGTACTGCGTATCGACCCGTCCGTGGCGGGTTTATCAAGTTCGACTTTTACTATGGTTCCCGGATTAAGGATGCATTTTTCAACTGCTTCTCTGGTTCTCTGGTGGTGATGGCTGCATATGGATGTCAGGGAATCCGCGGCTGCTATATCCGAGCGATCAAAGATCCATCCAAATACTTCTTCATATTTCCGGTTCCAGTATGTGTGCCGGCCTTGCAGATCGGTGCGAATTACAAAACTTGTCTGGGAATTTACCAGGTTCCTCAGTTGTTCTTCATTTTCGCGAAGGTTCTTTTCCGCAAGTTTGCGTTCAGTAATTTCCGTGCTCATTCCGCATAAGCCGGTTTTTTCTCCGTTTGAGTCTATTATCGGGAATTTTATGGTCAGGAAGTATCGCGGCCCTGACGGAGTATTCATTACTTCTTCCATCGTGATCGGGGCGTCAGATTCCATAGCAAGGCGGTCGTTTTCAATGAACTCTTCCGCGTCAGTGCTTCCAAACAGTTCAGTGTCAGTTCTGCCGAGGGTATTCTCGGATGAAAGCCCGGTAATTTTTTCCCACATAGCATTAACGGAGATATACCTGCCGTTGATTGACTTTACATAAATAAGCGAACCGCTGTTTTCAATCAGATCGGCGAGGAACCTGCGGTTCTCCTCAAGCTGCAGTGCCGCATTCTTACTTTCTGTTATATCTGTAAAGGTTGCAAAAACCTGGTAAGGTTTTTCTTCGCCGTTCTTGAATTGCGGCTCCGCGCTTACCAGTATCCAGACATACCGGTTATCAACAGGGTGATAAACACCCATAACAACATTCATTACAGGTTCACCCGTCTGAAGGGAAACGATTGCGGGATGCGTTTGACCGGGGAAATCGGAACCGTCCTCGTGGATAGCGCGCCAGCGGGCATCCGCAGAAGCCCTCCCCTGCATCTGATCAAGCGTAAGCCCCAGAATTTTTTCTGCGGCAGGATTGGCATCGGTGATAAAGCCGCTCGCATTCTGGTATACAACTCCCTGCGCCATATTCTCAAAGAGATTGCGGAAACGGTTTTCATTCTCGACAAGGATCCTCTCAGTCTCAAACCGTTTATTCACGCTTGAGAGCATCTGTGTAAATACACGCAGAAGGTTTGTTTCACTGTCAGAGAATGCGTGAAGTTTACGGACAGAATCAAAACCCGCAAATCCCCGGCAGTCGGTTCCGTCCATCAGGGGCACAGCCAGGAGGCTTTTTATCTCCTGAGGCTCGAGCAGTTCGCGCAGCGGCGATCCTGCTTCAAGCGCGCTCACATCGGGGATAAGGAGCGATCCGCCTTTTTTGTGAGTTGATACCCAGTCCGGTATGGCTTCAAGCGGGACATCCTGCAAATCTTCCATCTGAGGTTCAATTCCCTCAGCGCACCATTCATAAGTATTGCTGGTTGTCCCTTTTTCAAAATCATAATTAAAAATGTAAAATCTGTCCGCGCTGATAAATTCACCAATCTCTTTAAGGGAATTATTCACCGCAGCATCAAGGTCATCAAAGGCCAGGTTAATGTACGTGTTGGAAATTTTCATAAGGAGCTGCTGAAGGCGTGTTTGTCTCCGGAGTTCCTGTGCAGCGAGTTCCTTGTCGTTGATATCCGTAAGTATGCCTCTGTGGCCCGTCATTACACCGTTCTCAAAGACGGGGGACGGGGAGCAGCGTACCCAGATGATATTGCCGTTCTTATGAACGAACCTGTATTCAAATGAAGTTCCGGCTGCGTCAACTGCGCCTAATTCTCCGATTGCCCCGAGGAAAAGAGGGATCTCTTCCGGATACAAATAATTGAAGAATTTGGTGCCAGTAAGTTCCAGGGGCGTGTAGCCGAGAATATTTACAATTACAGGGCTGACATAAGTGATAATTCCCTGAACATCAACTTCGTAAAGAACCTCATTGACGGATTCAACCATCTTCCTGTAATTCTCTTCGCTATCACGGAGTTTGTCCTCAATAAACTTACGCGCGGAAATGTCACGGGTGACATAGATCATCTTCTGCGGATTGCCCGCGTCATCGCGTATAAATTCACCGTTCACTTCAATGTCGAACACTGTGCCGTCAGATTTGAGGCCTTTATATTCATCCGCTCCCTGAAGGTTCCCTTTGAGCATTTCACTTATATTGGAAATTGCTTTCTCGTGAGAATCCGGGTGGATGAATTCGAGGAGGTTCCTGTTGTGAATCTCCCCGATACTTTCTGCTCCGAACATCTCCAGCGCTCTTGGTGAAGAGTATTGGACATTTCCCTGAAGATCAGTAATTGAAATTCCATCCGGCGAGGCGTTTATAATTGATTTGTAAAGCGTTTCATTCTCCCTGATTTTGTTTTCAAGGAGTTTCTTTTGGGTTATATCGCGGGCGACGAAGATCATTTTTACCGGATCGCCGTGTTCATCCCTGATGAAACTTCCGGTGACTTCCATAACAATTTCAGTACCGTCAGGTCTCAGCCCTTTGTATTCCCTGGGTTCTGACAATTGTCCGGATAATCGATTGCGGAGGTCTTTTGATGTTCTGTTTAATTCTGAAGGAGTGGTGAATACATCAAGGGTCCTGCCAATGAAATAATTTTTATCTTCGACGCCGAAAACGTCAACGGCTTTTTGGCTGACGAAGAGGATCTTTCCCTTGAGATCAGTAATCGCGATCAGATCCGGGGAAGCCTCTAGGAAATCACCGGAAAGTTTTTCGCTTGCCTTCAGGTCAGTTTCCATTTTTTTACGTTCTGTGATATCCGTAAGCGTGCCGGTTCTGCCGGCCAATTTACCGTTTTCATAGACGGGCGCCGTTGTGGTCTGCACCCAGACAACTTTCCCTTTTTTCCCCTTCAGGCGGTGCTGAACAGTGGCATAATCGTGATCTTCGAGCCGCGCAAAACTTTGCGCAAGCCCCGGCTTGTCGGCTTCATAAACGAAATTAAAAAAGTTTTTCCCGGTGAGTTCTTTTGGCTTATATCCCAATATCTTTTCAATAGCCGGGCTTATATATAAAATGATCCCGGTTACGGAGATCTCATAAATAGCATCGTTAATGTGGGTGAGTATATTTTCGAACTGCTCGTTTTTGTCCTTAAGGGATTCCCTGGACTCAGATCTTTCGGCAAAGTGCGCCAAACGCTGCGAAATATTCAGAAGGAGATTTTTTTCTTCTTTCAGGAAGATCCGTTTTGGTTTCTCATTTGTTTTGAATTTGCAGCAGACTTTCAGGAGGCAGTCGGGGAAGCCGGAAATTTTGAATTTGACTTCGAGCGAATCTTTAGAGTTTTTGAAACCCGGGGATTTATATTCGCGGCCGCTTATTTTCAGGTAAGCAGACGCTTTACCGGGGAACTGAAACGCGGCGGGGATTGAAGAAACAACTTGGGTATATATACTTTCGTTCGACAGTAAGGGATCGTACAGCAGCAGGGTGATTTTATTCTGGCATTCGAGTTCTTTTGTCCTTTCGGAAAGTTCAAACGCAAGTTTGCTGTTAAGTTTTTCCCGGTCGGCGAGCAACTTAGCTGCAAGTTTAAGTTCCTTACGGGCTTGCAGCAGTTCCCGTTTCGGATTATCAGAACTCTTTTTTGTTTCTCTCATAACGTTTTTATGAAACTATTTAATATTAGATGAAAAATCCCGGTTATTTTCCTGAACATATTATAGTATCGTGACTCAGCAAAGCCATTATACAAATTAAGTAAATTATACATAAAATCACACGGAAAATCAATTGTCAATTATCAATTAGCAATTATCAATTAACAATTATCAATTAACAATTATCAAAGAATGAGTTTGTGCCCTTTGCGTAGATCATAGCGTCTTAGCGTTTAAGATCAGCGGAAATCAGCCGGATCAGTGTCATCAGCGTGCCATTCCCCCTGACAGATATCGCATCACGGAATTGTCAATTA
>CAIMOS010000127.1 GCA_903843135.1 uncultured Ignavibacteriales bacterium
AATCATCAATCACATAATTAACAAAATACTTTTTAACCGGCGTAGCTATGAGCCGTTCATAGTGCCGAGTCAAAAGATAAAGTATTCCGACCGATAATACTGTTAAAACAATTAAAAATTTAACTAAAAAAGAAATCTTTTTCATAATTTTTCGACGAAAACTTTCTTAATGCGCCGATTGATAATCTGTTTAACAGTAAATTTATAATTTCCGAATTTAAAGGACTGCCCTTCCTTGGGAATCTCTCCAGAACTGTAATATACAAACCCTCCGACAGTGTCATAATCAATTTGTTCTTCATCTACTTCAAGTTGAAGAATTTCCTTCATCTCGCTAAACGGAAGCCAACCTTCAACTAAAAATGAGTTTTCTGATATTTCCCTTACCGGTGTTACTTTTTCACTTCCTTCATCGCGAATCTCTCCGATTATCTCCTCAATAACATCTTCAAGCGTAACTAGCCCCATCGTACCGCCATATTCATCCACGACAATTGCCAGGTGCGTTTTTTTCTCCTGGAATTCTCTCATAAGATCGCTGATCTTTTTTGTAGCAGGCACAAATAAAGCCGGGCGGATCACGCTTCTTAACTTAAATGTCCGGATTTGCGCGGGGTACTTAAATAACGGTAAAAGGTCCTTTGCATACAGGACTCCCTTAATATTATCGAGGTCGCCGGAGTAGACTGGAATACGGCTGTGCAGTGACTTATTAATTACTTTTATTACGTCATCATAACCGGATTCTATTGGAATCGCAATAACATCAACGCGCGGAATTATGATCTCCCTGACAATTGTTTTCCGGGAACTAACCATACTTGAAATAAGTTCGTGCTCTTCTTCTTGAATAGCTCCGAGTTCATGGCCTAATTCAGCTAATCGGCCTATATCATCACCGGTGAGAGCAGAGTCCTTATCCCTGAAACGGAGCCGGGAAAGCAAATTCCATATTAACTCGCTTAAAAGTTCAGCAAGCGGAAAAAGAAACGCGGAAATCCAATACAAGGGTATTGCCGCAAATTTGGAAAAGGCTAAGTAGTTCTTTGTTGCGTAAACTTTCGGTATAAGGTCGCCAAATATTATCAATAATGGCACAACAATTGCCATCAGAGCCAGTACCGAGAATTCAAAAGATAATCCACCGTAAAGGCTGTTCCGGTAACAAAAAAATATTATCAACAAAACAGCCCCGGTGTTTATAAAAATGTTCAATAATATTACAGAAACAAGAATTCTCCGCGGGTGATCCAGAATCAAGCTGCTGTATCGGTAAACCAGCGGATAATCCTTGAACTCCGTCTTTATGGTGTCCTTGTTAAGTGAATAAATCGCTACTTCTGCTGCCGAGAAAAACGCGGAGAGCAGGATTAATCCAATTGTAATAAATATTAAAGATTCTATTTACAGGTCTTTCTGATTGTTCTTACTTTCGTAAATCACTAAAACGGAAGATCATCTTCCGGCGCTGAAGGGTTTCCGCCTTCAGGTTCAGATGCAAACGTCTGATTATCCTGCGAAGATTCTTTAGCACCGAGAGGAATCATCTTATCTACAATAATTTCTGTAGTAAATCTTTTTATGTTTTCTTTATCGGTCCATTCGCGCGTTGAGATTCTACCCTCAACATATACGTTAGCTCCTTTACGCAGGTAATTTTTCATATAGTCGCTCAGATTAAAAGCAACGATACGGTGCCAGGTGGTTTCATTTACCCAGTTACCGTCTTTACCTTTGTAACTGTTATCCGTTGCAATACTGAAATTAGTGATCGCGACGTTATTTGACTGTCCGAATCTCGTTTCAGGGTCCCTTCCCAGTTTCCCAATAAGTTGAACCTTATTAAGTGTGAAAGCCATAGTACTCGCTCCTTGTTATTTGTATTGAATAAATGAATGTGTGATTACTTTATTAAAAATTTCGCTATTACCGGGAAATGGTCACTGTAACCGCCAAGATACTTATCTCCAGCATAAGTCCTCGATGGGGAGCCCTTATAGTTCCCGTCCGGGGTCACCATAAAACCGGGGCTATAAACCTCGAATGATCCGCACATATAATTAATTTTTTTTGAACCGCGGAAAAGCGACGTACTTATGATTATCTGATCAAGCATATTCCACTGATCACGGTATTTGTAACTTCCAAATCCTGCCAATTTCAGCGGATAAGCAAGATTAAAAAGCAGTCCATTTTCCTTTATATTGGAGCCGCACACTGAATTCTTGGCATCAAGAGTTGAGGAAATAGAAATATTCGTGGGTTCATCATTAAAATCACCCATAATGATGATTTTGCTGTTAGCATTCCGCCCAAAAAGTTCCTGAGTGGCCTTTTTTAGGACGCTGGCGGCTTTAACGCGGTTTTTTTCTGAATCATCCTGACCGCCTCGCCGGGATGGCCAGTGGTTTACGAAAACAGATACGTTTTCTCTACCTGTTTTCATCCGGGCTTCCAAAATTAATCTTGTCGGAGACTTACTCTCAAGTTCGACTTTATGACCAATTAATTTTATAAGTTTGAAAGCGCGTTCCTTATATATTAGCGCTACGTCAATCCCCCTCTCGTCAGGAGAATCGAGATGAGCAATTCTGTATTGCATGCCTTTCAGATACAATGTTACCAGATCTTCCAGAACTTTTTTGTTTTCAATTTCGCTCATACCAATGAGATCCGGGCCGGAACCGTTTTTCATTGATCTGATGACCTGAGCGAGCTTTTCAAGTTTATCCATATACCTCTCGGAGGTCCACAGGTTCTTACTTCCGGGCAGAAATTCCTCATCGTTGATTTTGGGATCGTTAATTGTGTCAAACAAGTTCTCTACATTCCAGAATGCGATCCAGAGTGTGTCGGATACGGCCGAATCTGAGAGAGTTAAAGGAAATACGTTAGATGATATAAGCAATATTAAAAAAATTAGTCTTTTCATTTTCAATGCTATATTTGAATCCTTGATACTACACCGTGAATTTTACTATATGGTAATTTATAAAATTGAACAAAATTAGGCGATAACTTTTTGAGTGCCGAATAAATTTTTAGCAGGGGGTCTGAAGTCTGGATATCTTCCATTCCGTAGAAAATAACTTTTTCCCTTAGCTGATATTTTTTAAGGGCCTGTGCAAGATCAAGTATTTCCTGGTAGCCGGCTGTAATAACAATACCCGAGAGACCAACAGCCAGTCCATCGTGGAATTCAGAATCGACGCCGAAAGGTTGGTCTGTTCTTACGATAGATATCAGTATACATTTCTCATAAATAATATTCGAACTGATAATGCAGTGTGCCATATAAGGAGGTATCTCATTAAGGCTGCGGGTAAAAAATAGCGCTGTACCATCAATTTTGTTCATAGCGCCGTACAGCTGTTCGTAGCTGATTTTAAAGGTTTCAAGGCTTAAAGCACGAAAAGCCTTTCTTACTCTGGCTTGCCCTTTTAGCCAAAGTAAAGTTGTGAAAAATGGGACCGACGCGATGATAAATGACCAGTAACCTCCGTGCGGGATTTTCGTAACAAGCGCAACTAAAAAAATCAGCTCCACAGCAATGAGCAATACTGAAAAGTAGAATTTTGTAAAATTTTTCTGAAAATAAAAAATCAGGATCATTAATATCGCGCTAATAGTCATTGTCAGCATTACAGCAATGCCGTATGCAGCGCCAAGATTTTTGGACTCTTTAAAAACAAGAATAATCAGAATTACGGCTGTGAACAGCGCCCAGTTAACTGCACCGATATAAATCTGTGATTTCATCTGGGATGAAGTGTATTTTATTTTCATTAACGGGAATATCCTTGTTGTGATCCCCTGGTAGACAAGTGAGAAAACAGCGCTAATCAAGGCCTGGGAAGCAATAATTGCGGCGAGCAGTGTCAGAATCAGGAACGGAATATAAAGAATGGGCGAAATGTGGTTCACCATTGAAAATAAATAGAGTGAGCTGTCGGGATTCTGAAGGGCAAAAACGCCCTGTCCGAAATAGTTTATTACCAAAGAAAAGAAAACAAAAATCCACGCGCTCCGGATCGGTTCTGCACCAAGATGTCCCATATCGGCATATAATGCTTCGCCTCCGGTTGCGCACAAAATAACTTCCGATAAAACAATAATTCCTATAAACCCGTGATTAGACATAAATTGGATTGCATAGACCGGACTCGCGGCTTTTAAAATTTCCGGCATTTGGATTATGTAATATATCCCCAGTAAGAAAAGCACTGTGAACCACACAACCATTATCGGTCCAAAAAATGTAGTGACCTTATCAGTACCTCTTGATTGCAGACTAAAAAGCGCAATAGTTATTACTATTGTGATGATAATTAAAGCCGCGGTACTCAGATGGGAGAAAACAGGAATCAACGTAAGTCCCTCAACACCGGAAAGAATTGTGATTGCCGGTGTGATGGCCCCATCACCCATCAGGAGAGACATTCCGATATATCCCAAAAATGAAATGATTGTATAAGATTTTCCTTTGCTAATATAACCTGTAAGAATCTCTTTTAATACAATCATACCTCCCTCGCCCTTCGAACTGAGGCTCATAGCCAACCACCAATAGCCAATAGTGACGACAATAACGAGTGTCCAAAAAATGAGAGATAAAATCCCGAGCATATTCTCGGGAGTAGGTTTTAGAAATGTAAAGATTATCACCAAAGTGTATATCGGACTGGTTCCAATATCACCGAACACCAGCCCGGCGGCTTTTGTCATTTCAGCGGGGCCAGATAATTTGAATTTCATTTTTCCTGATTTACGTTAATATACTTTTTTTATAGCGGGAGGGTTGACAACGATAAATTGCCGCCCTCAAATGTCATAAATATTCTTCAATCTCAAATATAATAAAAATTATTATCTCCGGTTCCCTCTCGCGAAGTCAGACTGAAACAGTTATTGTTATCAGCAGGGCAAAATCAGCAGGAATTCGGACTCCGGATTTCAATGCGATATGTGAATTCGGATTTCGCTAAAGCAAAATAAATATTTATTTTGCTTTTAATATTTAAGGATTGCACAATGACAAAAAATACGAACCATCTGGTCCGGAATCTTAGTTTAACTGCTGCCACAATGATTGTTGCCGGTTCAATGATTGGTTCAGGAATCT